>JASHRR010001515.1 GCA_030037185.1 Xanthobacteraceae bacterium
GCGGTTACAGGGGGCGACCCTCTTCCCCAAAAGAAATTGGTGGCGGTGTTAGACCGTTATGATGCGTGTAATGCGGATTTTGTTCTCGTTTGGCGTCTTTGTCATGCGGCTTTGAGGTCGACGGCGCGAACGAGGGTATCGAGATCATCGACAACGCGCTGATAGAGCCGGATATGCTGCTGCGGAGCCACAGAACGTGATTCTTTGTCGAATCTGTTGAGAAGCCGACTGACAGCCAGGGCTGCGAGCGGTGACATTTCCGACGGAAGCCCCGATCCCGGCTGGGGGCATTGGAGATGGAAAGGGTCGGGCCTGCGCTACCGAAAACATGAGGGGAGGATCAAATGCGCGCCCTGCCGAGCCCCGCACAATCCGCGTTCTTCGAAAGCTCGCTGCCCGCCAAAAGACGATTAGTCGAGATGCTTGCGATCGACCCGGCTCACCTGAAAAATGGTCGGTCGCAGAGAGAACGGCGGCGCGGCAAGCGGGTCGCCCTCGCATCCACCCGTCTCCTGATCACCTTTTGCACCGGTGCAGTCGCTGCCGTGGCTTGGCTGTCCCACAACGACACGACCAGGGAGGCGATCGCCAGCTCGTTCCCGCGGCTTGGCTGGTTGGCATGGCGAGCCGCCGCGGTCGGGCAGGAAACACCCGACACGATCGTACCAGCCGCTTCCTCTCCCGATCACCAGCTGCTTGACGAAATGTCGCTCAACCTCGACGCAGTGTGGCAACGCGTCGACCAACTCAGCGCCGGTCAGAAGCAGATGGCGAACGACATTAATCAGCTCACCGCCCGCCAGGAGCAGCTAACACTCGAGATCGCCAAACTGCACTTGATCGAACAGTACATCCTTTACAAGAACTCGGAGCCTCCGGTGCAACGGACGACCCCTGCCCCTAAGCGCAGTACGCAGTTGGTGCGGTGACAGACGGATCAGATCGAATCTCGTTGCCATGCGAGCCCGATGGAATGGCGCCTCTATGCAGAGCCCCGCAGACGCTCGGGGCTGACCAATGCGTCCATGCAGGCATGCAATCGAGGCCCGCGCATCTTCACCGCAGGAATGTGATCGCTTCATACGGCCGTCCAAGCAGAGCTTGCCCTTTCACGACCAAGAGCAAATAAGTCCTCGGCGATCAAGGCGCTCGAGGATGGACGTTCGTGTTAATACGGCAGATGGACATATCAGCGACCTGATATATTGGCCCGGCACGTATTTTCGCGAACAACGCTCGCTGCATGCTTCCGTCGGAGAAGATCACTGGCTTCACCCGACTCACTTGTTAGCCCGCGACGTCCGCAGGGCCATCCACCGAGATGCGGGAACCGCTTCGTCCTGTCAGCCTTGTTGAAATTGATTTGCGGCGGCTGGCGCCGATTGATGCTCGATGCGGCCCGAGACGGGGCGGAGCACCTCGACCGGCTTGCCCATCCGCCTGGCACAGCCTCGCGCCTCCCAATGTTGAAGCGAAAACCCCCAATCGATCGGGGTCTAGCCCGGTCTAGCCCGGTCTAGCCCTGGTCTAGCCCCGCCCAAATGGTGCCGCGGCGACGGCGAGCCAATCCCGGGTATCGGCAGCGACCAGCGGCATCAACGTCTCGCGCACTTCGGCATGATAGGCGTCAAGCCAATCGATCTCGTCCGCCGCCATCAGTTGGCGGTCGATAAGGCGCAGATCGATCGGCGCGAGGGTCAGGGTTTCAAAGCGATTGAGCGGCTTCTCCCCGCCCGGCACCGCCGGCGCTTCGGCGACCAGAACAAGGTTTTCGATGCGGATGCCGTAGTGTCCGGCTTTGTAGTAGCCCGGCTCGTTGGAAAGGATCATTCCGCGCCGCAGGGCCTCGGTGCCGAGCTTCGCGATGCGGGCGGGACCCTCGTGCACCGACAGATAGCTGCCGACGCCATGGCCGGTGCCATGGTCGAAATCGAGCCCCGCTGCCCACAGATGCGCGCGCGCGAAGCTATCGAGCTGCGATCCGGAGATGCCGTCCGGGAAGACGGCACGAGCGATGGCGATATGGCCTTTGAGCACGCGGGTGAAGCGATCGCGCATCTCCGGGCTGGGATCGCCGACGATGACGGTGCGGGTGATGTCGGTGGTGCCGTCCTCGTACTGGGCGCCGGAATCGACCAGAAACAGCTCGCCGGGCACGATCTTGCGGTTGGTCTTGCGGGTGACGCGATAGTGAACGATGGCGCCGTTCGGACCGGCGCCAGAGATGGTCGGGAAAGACACATCGCGGAGGAACCCGGTGTCGCGGCGGAAGGTCTCGAGAGCCTCGACGGCTTCGATTTCCGTCAGGTCGCCCCCTCCCGCCGCGCGATCGAACCAGGCGAGGAAGTTCGTGACGGCGGCGCCGTCGCGGCGATGGGCAGCGCAGCTGCCGGCGATCTCGGCATCATTCTTCACCGCCTTCATGACGGCGATCGGATCGGGGCCGCGCAAAACCTTGCCGCCATTCGCCGTGATCGCCTGCGAAATAGCGTGGGCGGCGGTGGTCTGATCGATCCGGACCACCAGGTGCTCGGCGCCCAGCGCGGCCAAGTCTTGCGCAAATGTATCCTCCGACCGGACATCGGCGAGCCCCGCGAGCGCGTTGCGCGCCGCGTCGGTCAGCTTGCTCTGATCAACGTAAAGGCGCGCGTCGTCTGCCAGGATGATCGCGAAAGCGAGCGGCAGTGGGGTGTGGGAAACGTCGGCGCCGCGGATATTGAATGTCCAGGCGACCGCATGCGCATCGGAGACCACGAGCGCGTCGGCGTGGAGCTTCGCGATCTCGGTGCGAATGCGTTTGAGCTTTTGCGGTGCGGCCTCGCCTGCGAATTTCAGGTCGTGCGGCACGATCGCGCCATGGGGCGGCGCCACCCGATTGCGGCAGGCCGCATCGATCGGGTTGGGCTCGGTGGCAACCAGGATCGCACCGACGCTGGTGCAGGCTTTGGCGAGCCGCTCGGCCCCTTCAGCGGTGTGCAGCCAGGGATCGAATCCGAGCTTCTGCCCGGTCTTGAGGTTGGATTCGATCCAGGCGCTCGGCGGCTTGTCCACGAGATGCTCGATTGCGAACAGCTTGGGGTCGACCTGGTCGCGTGCCTGCAGCGTATAGCGCCCGTCGACGAACAGCACCGCACGGTCAGCAAGGATGATGGCGGCGCCGGCTGATCCCGTAAAGCCGGTGATCCATAGGAGCCGCTGTTCGCTCGGCGGCAGATATTCGTTCTGATGGCGATCAGCATGGGGGATCACGAATCCGTCAAGGCCGCGGCGCGCCAGCTCCGCCCGCAGCGCGGCGAGTCGTGACGCCGCATCTGACGTGTCCGCGGAATCGTCGAAGGTCTGGAACTGAGCGTGGAAGTTTTTCAAGGTGTTTCCATTCATGATCGCATCTTAGAGTCGGTTGCTGAAGGCCTCACGTGTTTGCCGTCGTCGGGTCGGCAAAGCCTTCCCGTCCCTACCTCGCCCGCTTGCCGGGAGGTCGGGAGGGAGCCCCTTTGCTTTGCCCACCCTACGGGCACCCGCATTTCGTGTCGCGGGGCGCGTGAGGACCAATGTCATCCATCCGTCGCGGAGGATGCGTCGTTCGAGCACGAGACCGCGGGCTCGATAGGCCGCGAGCGCCGCCTTGGCCTGGCCGGCCAGCAACCCTGATATCACGACGCGACCGCCAGCGGCTACGACCCGGCGCAGCGGACCGGCCAGCTGCTTGAGCGGGCCCAGCAGAATATTGGCCAACACGAGATCGAATGGCGCGCCCGCCCGCGTGCGGCGATCCGAGAGGCCGTTCGCCTGAATGACCTTGACGAGGGTGTCAACGCGGTTGAGACGCGCATTATCGCGCGCGACCCGAACGCTGACCGGATCAATGTCGCCGGCTACGACCGGCCGCCGCGTCGCCCGCGCTGCCGCGATGGCAAGCACGCCGGTCCCGCAGCCGACATCGAGAATACGGCGCGGGCGCTTTCGGTCGAGAATGCGATCGAGCGCGACCAGACAGCCCTGGGTCGTGCCGTGGTGCCCGGTGCCGAAAGCGAGCGCGGCCTCGATCTCGACGCCGATCCGGTTCGGCGGAATGCGGTGGCGGTCGTGCGCGCCGTGGATCACAAACCGCCGCATTGCAACCGGCGCCAGCCCTGCAAGGCTCTGGGTTATCCAATCGCCCGCCGCGACAGCGGTGAACGTCAAGCCTTTGCTCGCCGCATCGCCCGCGAGATCGCCGACGAGGGCTCGCACCGCTTCCTGGTCCGGCGGGCCCTCGAAGTAAACTTCAACCGTCCAGGCGCCCGCCTCCTCGAAGGTCGCAACCGCGGCCTCGCCCGGCGCGAAGGCGTCGCCGAAACCCTCAAGGAGTCGGCGCGCCGTGCCGGCGTCAGTGCAAAGCCGGGCGAGCACCGAGGCCTGAGTGGACGGAATGCTCATGCGTCCTCATCCGTGCCGTGGGGCGAGCCTTCCACGCGCTGCCGGCCGGTTCGCCGCTGTGCTATGCAGGCGACCGCTCTTTGAGTTCCGAGTCCGGCCGGTTCGAGCCGGCAACCTTCGTCGCGAGGCAATGTGAGCGCTCAGCCGCCGGCCGGCATCCGCGAAGTATTCCGCCAACTCGCCCCGGTGCTCACGGCCGCCGCGATGTTCACGGTCTCGGACGTGTTCGGCAAGCTCGCGCTCGAAGGCGGGGCGGACGTGCTCAGCCTGCTGACGTTTCGCAGCGTTCTCGGCATCGGCTTCGTTTTCGTATGGCTGCGGCTCGGCAAGCCCGCGGTCGCGCTGTCGCGAAACGCGACATGGATTTCGCTGGCGCTCGGCGTGCTGCTCACCGCCAATCTGTTCAGCCTTTTTAAGGCAATCGAGCTCGTTGCGGTGTCAATCGCAATCCTCACCTATTTCATCTATCCGCTGCTGACGGGCATTCTCGGCGCCATGACGGGCGCCGACCGCCTGACAGTGACGGGCGCCGCAATTGCCCTTGTCGCGTTCTTCGGCCTCGCCCTGATCATCGGGGCGAACCCGTCGGGCCTCGCAGTGCCGGGCCTTCTCGCCGCGGTCGGCGGTGCGCTTTGCCGCACCGGGATGCTGCTCGTTACGCGCGCGACTCTCAAAGGAACCGATGCGCGGCTGGTCACCTGGTACACATTGTGGTCTTCGACGCTCGTGTTCGCCGCCCTGTCGATGCTGACACGGAGCTGGCATTGGCCGCACGCCGCGTCCGGCTGGGTGGCGTTCGTCGGCATCGGCTTTACCACGACCGCCGCCATCGCCGCCCTCTACGTCTCGACACAGCGCATCGGGCCGTTCCGCACGGCGCTATTCATGAATTTAGAGCCGCTGCTGACAGCGGCGCTCAGCGCCGTCGTGCTCGGCGACCGCTTGACGCTGCTGCAGGTGTTGGGCGGCGCGATAATGATCGCGGCGCTGTGCTTCTTTCAGGTGCGGCGCTAACGAAAGCTGGCGCGGCAGAGGTAGGTTGAGCGCCAGCGAACCCGCGGGTCCTGCAGTGCCAAGGTCACCGGGCGATCCGGATTGGCGTGCGCTCGATCCGGCCCCGGCACGCCAGACGCTAATGGCGGCGCAACGCGCGATGCCGCGCCGCCATCAGGGCTTATTTCAGCTCGTTCGCGACCTTCTCGATTCCGGCTTTCGCGCAGGCTTCGTCCTTGTCGCCGCCGGGCGCGCCGGAAACACCGATTGCGCCGACAGTGTCCTCGCCGACCTTGATCGGCAATGCACCGCGCGCCGTCACGATGTTGGTGAGGTGCAGGGCGCCGGCCGTGAAGTTGTCCTTGATGGCGTCGCCGAAATCGCCCGACGGCCGACGTTGCGCCCGCGCCGTGTAGGCCTTCTTCATCGAGTTTTCGAGCGTATGCGGGCCGGTGCCGTCGCCGCGCATGGCAACGATGACCTCGCCGTTGCGCCCGAGCACGTGGGCTGACACGTTGTAGCCGTTGGCCTTGCAGGTCGCGATCGCGGTCTCGGCCATCGTCAGGGCCATGGCGCTCGAAATCTCCTTGCGGGCGACCAGCTGAGCATTCGCCGTGCCGGCGAGGCCGCAGGCGAAGGCCGCGGCGAGCGCCGCTCCGACCAAAGGTAACGTAGACTTGAACATAGGTTAGTTCTCCTCAGATGACGACCGCGCCCGGTGGCGGGCAGTCGAGAGACCGTTTCGGTTGTGCTTTATTGGCTGTGGATTGGTTGTGCTGGGCCGATCACTTCAGATCGGCGGCCACTTTGTCGATGCCGGCCTTGGCGCAAGCTTCGTCCTTTTCGCCGCCGGGAGCGCCCGACACTCCGACCGCGCCGATCGTCTCGTTGCCGATCTTGATCGGCAGCGCGCCTCGCGCCGGCGTGATGTTCGTCAGGAAAAGCGCGCCAGCGTTCGGATTGCCCTTGACGCTGTCGGCAAAATCGCCGGACGACCGCGCGAAGGTGCGCGCCGTGTAGGCCTTCTTCATCGAATTCTCGAACGTGGCAAGGCCGGCGTTCTCGTTACGCACGGCGAGCACCACCTGACCTTCGCGGCCCAGCACGTGCACCGATACGTTATACCCCTGCGCCTTGCAGGTATCGATCGTGGTCCGCGCGATCGTGGTCGCCATGGCGAGCGATATATCCTTGTGGGTGAGAAGCTGAGCGTTCGCCGAGCCGACAAGGCCGCAGGCGAGTGCCGAGGCAACCGAGACACCGGCAATACGTAACGCACTCTTGGACATGGGTATGCACCTCCCTGGTGAGAGCCGCTGCAGCTGCGGCGTGGTCGCTATAATAGGTTATTGCGTAGGATTTGCATTAGCTTTCGCCCCGCAAAACCACGATCCTCGCTGCGCTCAACGCCCCTGCGCGTCACGGGCGAGCCCAATTTGGCGGAGCCGCCCGTGCATGCTGCGATAAATCACCGCCCTTCATGCGTCACATAGCCGTAGCCGTAAGGCGCCTGGGCCTGCACATGGCGAGATAGCTGCCAATCACAGGTTATCGCGGCGTTAGCGCCGGTTTGGCAATCCTGAGCTGTGGTCAATACCTGTACGGCCAGTAGGATAGCGAGTGAGCCGAGGGGTATCGAGGCGGTGCAGGACGATATCCGTCGACGCGCCGCCAGTATCCATAGCTGCGTCCATCGAACGCAGCGCCCGGCCCGATACTCTCGTCGGCGCCGCGGCTCCACTGCATGCCGCGTCTGGCGAGCGCGACACGCACATCGCCCGTGACTACAACTTTGGTGTTGGGCAGCCCCTGCTGTTCCACCAAAGCATAGAGCCTCGCCGCATTGGCCGGTTCGAGTCGCACGCAGCCGTGCGAGGCCGGGCTGCCAATCCTGCGGGTGTTGAGGTAGCCATGGATCGCGTGGCCCTTTGGGCTGAAGAAGATGGAATTCGGCATCGGTGCATCATCCCATTCCTTCGAGAAATGGTCGGCCTCCATTCGAAATGCCGTGTATCTGCCGTTCGGCGTGTCATAACCGAGTTGCCCGGTGGACACTGGCCAGCTCCAGCGCAAGGTGCCGTCGACCTCGACCTTCATGCGCTGGGCCGATTTGTCGACCGTCACCACCACCGCTGCGGCTGCTGGTGCAGCAGCAGTGAATAGGGCAAGCGCCATCACGGCAATGCGAGGAACATGAGAAATATGCATCAACTTTGGCTCCGAACTGGCAGAGCATCAAAGCTGCGGGCGAAGATTTGGTTCCACCCGTGGAGGCAATGCCTTTCTTCTTCGGGCTAACGCAAACGCACCGGATCGCGCCGACACGAGATTTCGCGGGATGGCGCGGAGATTCTGCACGAACAGCAAACTCACGCCCGCCACTGATAGATCCAATCGTATTGCGCCAGCAGTCGTTCGCCGCCAAGCGCCTGCAGGATGGCGTCGCGTATGAAAGCGGCGGGCTGCCGCAGGTGATAGCTAAAATCGTTACGGCGGGCCTCGCGCTGCACGCGAGCGGTGCGCGGCCGTCGCTCGCTCTCGTAGCTCCGCAGGGCTGCAGCGCAATCAACCGGCGATCGGGCGAGTTCGCGCGCCAGCACTGCAGCATCCTCGATCGCCATGGCGGCGCCCTGCGCTAGAAACGGAAGCATCGGATGGGCAGCGTCACCAAGAAGCGTGACCGGCCCTTGTCCCCACGACGTTGATGGCTCGCGGTCGCAGAGCGGCCATTTCCGCCAGTGCGCAGGCGCTGCCAACACCTCGCGGGCTGCCGCCGCCCAGGCGGCCGGGGGAAATCGTTCGAGCACCTCGTCGCGTCCGACGCCGGTATTCCACCCCGAGCCCTGCCATCGACCGCCGCATGCCGCGACGATGTTTACGGCCGCGCCGGCCCGCACCGGGTAGTGCACCAGATGCCCGTCGGGGCCGATCCACAGGTTGACGATCGGCTCGCGTTCTGGCGGCGAAAGCTGGCCGGCCGGGATGAGCGCCCGAAAAGCGCTGCGGCCTGCAAAGCGTGGCGTCGTGCCGAAGCCCAGCCGCGCGTGCAAGCGCGACCACAAGCCGTCGGCGCCGATCAGCGCGGTTGCGCTGTAATCCACCCGGCCGGCGCCGTCTCGACGGCCCACTCCATTTTTGCCGTCATGCCCCGCGCCGGCCGGGCAGCCGCAACCGGGCGCCGGAAACGAAACGCTGGCGCTCACGCCGGTCGGGCCGATGGTGAAATTGTCCACCGTGGCGCCGAGCGTCAGAGTGATGCGTGGTTGCTCCGCGATCGCCTCGATCAGGGCCTTTTGCAAGTCGGCGCGGTGGATCACCCAGTAGGGCGCGCCGTAGCGCTGAAGCATCGCGGCGCCGAGCCGCATTGTCGCGATTTCGCGGCCCGAGGCCGCGGCTCGCACCCGGATGGCGGAGGGCTCCACAATCGCCGCGTTAAGGCGCTCGGCGAGCCCGAGAGCAACGAGAACCCGCGTGGCGTTGGGCGACAGCTGAATACCGGCGCCGGCTTCCTCCAGCTTTTCGGCCTGCTCAAAGAGCGTGGCGCCGATACCGCGGCGGCCAATCGCCAGGGCCGCCGTCAATCCGCCGATGCCGGCGCCGGCGATCAACACGCCGTTCGCGGTCACTGGGTCTCCTTTCGAGGTGCCGTCTCAGGCCGTTTCCGTTTCAGAAAGCGCACACTCCGCGGGACGCGCGGCGCCCGGCGCAAGGGTCGGATCGAAACGGTATAAGGTCGAGCAATAGGGGCATATGACCTCGGTGTCGCCCCCCATATCGAGAAACACGTGCGGGTGGTCGAACGGCGGCCGCGCGCCGATGCACATGAACTCCCTGGCGCCGATCTCGATAACGCCGACGCCTACGTCGTTGTGGAAATGGGGTACGATGCGGTCCACCATGTAACAGCCTTTGCATTGAAGGACGGCAAAAATGCCGGCGGACCATAGCGATGAACGGGTCCAAATCCCAGGCTTTTTGAGGTAGAATTGCCGGGAAATATAAGCCAGGCGGTCCCTCCCTCCGCGCAGGGCGGATAAGCCGAAGCTTTAAATCCGCCATCCCGGCGAGGGAGGCGGAAGAGGCTTGGCTATTCCGCCTCCGGCTGCGAGGCGGGAGGAGCTCGCAGCATGTAGCGGTAGCGCCCATGAGACGGATCATCCTGCCGCTGACGGTGGCGGCTGTGTGCGCAACAGCAGCGACCGGGGTGCTGCCTGTCGCCCACCAGTCCTACCGGCTGCTTGCGGCGCAGGACGAGCCGGCGGCGCTGGCAGATATTGCGGTCGACAAAGCCCTGTCGGCACCGGTGGCCCGGAGCGAAATCGAGAATGCCCTGAACAACCAGGATCCGGAACTTGCGGCGAGCTTCCTCGAGCTTGCCCGCGATCGTGGCATCGCGGTCGATCCGCAGCTCGCTCAACGCGTCGACGCCGCCAATGCGGCCGGCGCGCAAGTGGTTCGCGCCGCGGCGAATTTCGGGCACGGCCTGGTCACCGGCGCGCCCGACGATCTTGCCGGGCTCGCCGGTACCGCGACCGGCGATCTGTTCGTGTTCGGCGACATTCGCGACGCGGTGCGTGAAGGCCGGCATCTGGCGCGCGGCGAGCCGGCTGACGAGCTCATCTTGGGACTTGCCTGCGCGGGCATGTTGGTGACGGCGGCGACCTATGCCACCCTGGGGGCGGCAGCACCGGAGCGCGTCGGCCTGTCGTTCGTCAAGGCGGCTCGCAGAACCGGGCGGCTGGCCGCGCCCGTCGCGGAATGGATGACGCGCTCGGTCCGCGAAGTGGTCGACACCAAGGCGCTGGCAGTCGCCCTCAACAAGGCATCGATTACCGCGCCCGCGGAGGCGATGCGCCTCGCCCGCGACGCCGTCAAGCTCGACCGGGCCGAGAGCGTCATCGCCACGATGCGCGACATCGGGCGGGTGCGATCAAAGGCCGGCACCCGGGCCGTGCTCGATGGCCTTAAGCTTTCTGAGGGGCCTGACGATGTGGCGCGCCTTGCCCGTCTGGCCGAGACCAAGGGCAGCAAGACCCGCGCCATCCTCAAGCTCGCTGGCCGCGCCGGTTTCGTTCTCACCGCCGCGTTCATCGATCTGTTGAGCTGGCTATTCGCCGCAGTTTGCGCCGTCTTCGGATTCTGCTCGGCGGTCAAGCGCGCAACGGAGCGGACCACCGAGCGTTATCTGCGCTGGCGCAACAGGCGCCGGGCTGTCGCGGCGGCGCACCACAAGCCGCTCGCGTCAATCACGCGGGCGGGGCTGCCGGCCGCGCGCACATGAAGGAGCCGATCCGCTTCGTCCACTCCGCTGGCAGCGTCGCGTAAGTGCCGGGCGGCAGAAGCATCGATTCGCCGGCGAAGTTTTCGTCCGCGAAGAACTCCCAGACGCCGGCCCCCACAACGATCGACGAAATCTCGTTGCGCCATCCGCTCTGTGCCAAACTGGGCTGGCCACTGCCGGTCGGGGCCGAGTTACCGGCGAAATTGGGCTCTGAGTAGATCGTCGTCTGGCACACGCCATTGTCCGAAGGCAGGGGGGGCGGTGGGGGCAAGGTCGCCGCCTCCTCCGGTGGCGCAGGAGCGGCTCGCGGACAATATTGCACACACTGCGGCTCGCTGCCGCCGTCCTCGATATCGACCATGCGCCATTGCAGCTGGCAGCCGTCAGCGGTGAAGCCGGTGCAGGCCGGCCCCTCCATTGAGACGTAGCCGTCCGGATACCAATAAGAATCGCCGATCAGTGCGACACCCAAGAGGCCGACCGGAACGAAAAGCCTGCGCTGACCGCGGACCCATATGAACTTGGAATCTCTGCGAATCGGCCAGAACCTATCGCGCAGACGCACGGCCGCGAAAGCGGGCGCGCTCTGCGGCGCGCCGGCAGCGGCTCCTTGCAATGGCGTCGGACTGACCAGCGGCTTGAGCGTCACGCGAGCCGGTGGCGCCACGCTGGCGCTCGGATCGGTTGAAGGCAGGCTCGGATTGACGCGCTGCACGCTGGGGGTTACCTCGTTGTTATGTAGCGTGCTCGCATTGTCGAGGGGCAGGTTCGGTCGCAGCGCGCTCGGATTGTTGAAGGGCAGGCTCGGATTGACGCGCTGCACGCTGGGGGTTATCTCGGCATTGCTGTGTGGCGGCGTGAACGCCGGATTGCCGCCGAGCGGTCTGCTCAGGTTGCCACGAAGCGTCGGAGGCGGCACGACACCGGGGGCGAAGCGCTGCATCGGGGCACGAAACATTGGCGCGGCGCGCTGCGCCGTCACGGCCCCGTGAGGTGGCGCCGCCTGGGCATCGCTGGTGGACCAAATAGCGGGCAGCAGCATCAGGCAAGCGATGCCTGCAGCCGGTCGCGTCGCTCGTGTCAGGACCATGGACCTCGCCTCCGGGCGGTTTCTTTTGTCAATGGCATAGGCCGGATCATCACCCAACCTTACACCGCAGGAGCGCTCGTTTTCGGCCGCAAGTTCAATTTTGTGTAACGTTTAGACGCCTCCCTGCGTTGCCGGGGAGCCTCGCTGATGAGAAGCGAACGCCTCGGGAAACGAACGCTTTGACCAAACTCTGCCCTGCATTGGTATTTGATGTTGCCGGGTAGAATAACCTAGCTTAACACCCGCGAGCGCCGATGTCCCTCGTTTTCGACCGCGTTCACCGCGGCGCCAGTGGAGATATTTTTGTCGGAAATCGTCACGCGCAAGTTCAGCGCCGGCCTGGTGGAATTGGCTTATTTCGACGAGGGGGATGGCGAGCCGATTGTGCTTGTGCACGGCTTTGCCTCCAACAAGGAAGTGAACTGGGTACTGCCAGGCTGGGTGGCGACGCTGAGGAGCGCGGGCCGACGGGCGATCGCGCTCGACAATCGCGGCCACGGCGCCTCAACCAAGCTTTATCAGCCGGCGCTCTATCATACCGACCTCATGGCCGACGACATTAGCGCGCTGCTTGACCATCTCCGCCTCGGCCGTGCCGACGTCATGGGCTACTCGATGGGGGCGCGCAACACCGCCTTCCTGGCACGCGCGCATGGCGAGCGCGTGCGTTCGGCGATTCTTGGCGGCCTCGGCATTGAGCTTGTCAAACATGGCGGATTGCCGGGATCAATCGCTGCTGCGCTCGAGGCGCCTTCGCCCGCGGACGTCACCGATCCGCAGGCTCGGATGTTCCGCCTGTTTGCGGACAGTACAAAGTCCGACCGCTTGGCGCTCGCCGCCTGTATCCGCGGCTCGCGACAATCATTGTCGGCGTGCGATATGGCGCGGATCACGGTGCCGATGTTGATCGCCGTCGGCACCAGGGATGAGATCGCTGGTTCGCCCCATGAGCTTGCCGCACTGGTGCCGGGAGCGCGCGCCATCGATATTCCCGACCGCGATCATATGCGCTCGGTCGGAGATCGGGTCTTCAAACAGGCGGTGCTGAAGTTTCTCGCGGAGCGGCCGTGACGACAAGGCTTGTGCTCGGGGTGGGTTGACCCGCCGGCCCCGGCCTTTTTAGCCGACCCAAGGGCGAAACCCGCGTTGACGCGGCCGGCACCGTGCGGGGGTGGCGTGCCGGCCGCCGGCTCCCTATTTGTGCTAAGCTCAAAAACTGACGTCGTTTCCGGAGGACCGCATGGCCCAGCCGCAGAGAATAACGTCCGCCGGAGTTGCCGATCCGATCTGGGCGCGCATTCGTAGCGAGGCGGAGGTGATCGTTAGACAGGAACCGCAACTGGCTCCGTTCATCTACGCGTCGCTGCTCGAGCATGATACGTTGACGGGCGCGGTGGTGCACCGCATCAGCGACCGGCTCGACCATCCGGTATTGACCGGCGCCATCATTCTGCAGGCGTTCCTCGATGCTGTCGCGGATTCGCCCGAAATCGGCGATGCCTTTCAGGCCGACATCGTGGCGACCTATGATCGCGATCCGGCGACGACGCGATTTATCGAGCCGGTGCTGTATTTCAAGGGCTTTCATGCGATCCAGACTTACCGCCTCGCCCACTGGCTGTGGGGAAAGCACCGCAAGGACTTCGCGCATTATTTGCAAAGTCGTGCCTCTGAGGTATTCCAGACCGACATCCACCCGGCGGCAAGAATCGGGCGGGGCATCTTTCTCGACCACGCAACCGGGCTCGTGGTCGGCGAGACGGCGGTGATCGAGGACGATGTCTCGCTGCTGCACGGCGTGACGCTCGGCGGCACCGGCAACGAGAAGGGCGACCGCCATCCCAAGATACGCAATGGCGTTCTCATCGGGGCCGGCGCCAAGGTTCTGGGCAATATCGAGATCGGTCACTGCGCCCGCGTCGCGGCGGGCTCGGTGGTCATCAAACCAGTGCCAAACAACGTGACCGTCGCGGGTGTTCCGGCCAAGGTGATCGGCGAAGCTGGTTGCTCGGAGCCCTCACGCACCATGGACCAGATGCTCCATAACGTGGGCCTTTAGCAATCCATTCCGCTCACCTCCTGTCGGCCGGGTTTGTTATTTTGTGTTGCGGTGTTCGTGGCCGCCGGCACAGACGGCCTTTCGACGGTGGCGTGGCATTCACCGGGGAGCAACCGGCTCGGCGACGAAAAAGTCTATTTTCCAGCGGCTTAGACAATCCTCATCGGTCGCCGCAAAGACATTGGAATGTCACCGGATTCAGTTTGAATCGGATAGCGTACTGAGATAGCCGTACCTCGCTCAATTTCATTAACGCCCTGGTTGCGGGGGCAAAGGAGTTGTCGTGGACGTCCAGGAAATCCGCAAGCTGGAAAATTACATCAGGCGCTTGTTCGGCAATCCCAAACTGCGTGTCGTGCCGCGTCCGAGAAAGGACGACTCTGCCGAAGTCTATGTGGGCGAGGAGTTCATCGGCCTGCTTTACGTCGACGACGAGGAGGACGAACGCAGCTATAATTTCCAGATGGCGATCCTTGCTGCGGACCTGGATTAGCGTCGTTTTTTTAAGACGCCGCCGTCCGATCCTCCCGTGGCCCGGATCGATCGCAGCGAGGCCGATTTTTGGATTTCGCGGCCTTCATCACGCGCCGGCCGGCGGCCTCAGCCGGTGGTTCCGTTTTGGCGATGCTGCCATCAATTGAGGATTGGCAGCGTTGGCGCGGGCTGTTGCTCCGCGACGGATTTGGCGGGGGGCTTGTCCGGCGAATTCGGCAGCAAGGATCGGAGTGCTTGCGGCACTGCGCGGACCTATATGGGCGACGCGAGCAGGATCGATGAGAGGAGGTCTGCCATGGCATCGAAAGCAGTCGCGCCCGACCGCACCGGGCCCTCGTTCGGTGACGATGACGCGCGCTGGGAGGCGCTGCGCCGCCGCGACCGCAACGCCGATGGGGCGTTCTACTATGCGGTGCGCACCACCAGGGTCTATTGTCGTCCCTCCTGTGGCTCACGCTTGCCACGTCGCCGCAATGTCGCCTTTTACACAACTCCCGCCGAGGCCGAGCGCGCGGGTTTTCGCCCCTGCAGGCGTTGCAACCCGACGGCGCAAGGACCGGACGAGCGTCAAGCGGCAGCGGTGGCCCGGGCTTGCCGGCTGATCGAAACGGCCGATGAATTTCCGCGCCTCGATCAGATGGCGCGCAAGGCGGGCATGAGCCCGTTCCACTTCCACCGCGTGTTCAAGGCGGCGACCGGGGTGACGCCAAAGGCCTATGCGGACGCTCATCGCGGCCGTCGCATTCGTGACGGGCTCAGGGGTGCCGGTACGGTGACCGAGGCGATCTATGGCGCTGGCTTCAACTCCAACGCCCGCTTTTACGAGCGTGCTCAGGATCTGCTCGGCATGACGCCGAGCGCATTCCGCGAGGGCGGTGCTGGCACCAGCATCCGCTTCGCGGTCGGCGAGTGCTCGCTCGGCGCGATCCTGGTGGCGGCGACCGAAAAGGGCGTCTGCGCCATCCAGTTCGGCGATGATCCCGACGCACTGGTGCGCGATTTGCAGGACGCCTTTCCCAAGGCGAACTTCATCAGAGGCGATGCGGCGTTTGAGCAGGCGGTCGCGCAAGTTGTCGGCTTCGTCAAAGCACCGCAGCGAGGTCTTGGCCTGCCGCTCCATGTGCGCGGCACCGCGTTCCAGCAACGGGTTTGGCAGGCGCTGCGGGCCATCCCGGCGGGCGCGACTGCAAGCTACACCGAGATCGCCGAGAAGATCGGTGAGCGGA
>JASHRR010001516.1 GCA_030037185.1 Xanthobacteraceae bacterium
TCTTGTAGTACCTCGGACAGCTGACGACTTTGGTGCACCGCGCAAGTCGTCAGAGGTGGGCCGAGGAATGTGCGTAAACCCGTTCCTTCAGTGAACTGGCCGGTATCCGCTATCCCGTGCAATTTCTTGCGAGCTATGGCCCTAGCGGGCTTGGGCCGCCGTTTACATTTGAGGCCCATCGAAATGTCGAAATGCCGAGAAAGCGCAGGAGTCGATTATGAGCGATCTTAAGGGCAAGGTGGCGGTCGTCACCGGGGCATCGAAGGGGATCGGCGCGGCGATAGCCAGGGCGCTGGCCGCGGCGGGCGCCGCCGTAGTCGTCAACTACGCGTCGAGCAGGGACGGCGCCGACCGCGTCGTCGCCGAAATCGTGGCCAAGGGCGGCAAAGCCGTCGCCATCAAAGGCGATGTGGCAAAAGCCGACGAGGTCACTCGCCTGTTCGACGAGACCAAAAATACCTTTGGCCGCCTCGACGTACTCGTCAACAATGCCGGCGTCTACAAATTCGTGCCGCTCGACCAGGTTAATGCGGAGGAATTCCACCGCCAGTTCGACATCAACGTGCTGGGCACGCTCCTTGCCACCAAGGAGGCGGCCAAGCACTTCGGCCCCGATGGCGGCAGCGTCATCAATCTCAGCTCGGTGGTCAGCCAGAATGCCGTTGCGACGGCGAGCATCTATTCCGCTACCAAGGCCGCCATCGACTCGGTGACGCGGGTGCTTGCCGCCGAACTGGGGCCGCGCAAAATCCGCGTCAACGCCATCGCACCCGGCGTTGTCGAAACCGAGGGCACGCATAGTTCGGGGATGATCGGCAGCGATTTCGAAGAAAACGCGGTGGCTGCCACACCGCTCGGCCGCATCGGCCAGCCCGATGATATCGCCCAGGTCGCGGTCTTTCTCGCTTCCAGAGACTCGGGCTGGATCACCGGCGAGCGCGTACTGGCTTCGGGCGGTCGGCGATAGCTGCAGGCGAAAATCGAAGTTGCGGCTATGCCCACCGTGTCGCCGACCGCCGCCGACGCCTCATTGGTGGTACGATATCCGAAGGGAGGGCGAGGAAGGCTGCGGCACAGCGACAGCGTGAAGCTCGCCTACGCGCCCGAGTTGCCGAGCGGTTTGCGTAGCAGCGCCCCGTGGCTCTATGAGAGGTCCAATGCTTTGATGCTGCAAGACAGCATGGACTTCGCCTATGGGTCGGTCAGAGAAGGACATCCAGTCCGAAATTACCGCCACCTGCGTTCAGTCCATCGATCGTTCCGGTGTCGCGCCGTCCCAGCCGAAGGCGAGAACTGCCCCGTATCCATTGCCATTGGCGCCGGATGCGCTCGTAACGAGGATTGGCATCAGCTCAATCTAGCTCGCGATTGGCTCTCCGAAGGCGAGCCGCTTCTGGTCGAGCTCGTAAACGCTACCCGGTGATGATGGCTTTCGGCTCCAGAAATTCTTTCAGTCCGAAAATGCCGCCTTCGCGGCCGATGCCCGATTGCTTGAAGCCTCCAAATGGCGCGAGCGGGTCATGATTCAGCGTATTGATCAGTACCCGACCGGCCTGTAGCTGCCGCGCCACACGGTTAGCCCTCTCGGGATTGGATGAGCTGACATATGCCATGAGGCCGAACTCGGAGTCGTTCGCCATCTCGATCGCTTCGACGTCCGTTTTGTACGTCAGGATTGAAAGGACTGGGCCAAAGATTTCTTCCCTTGAGATCCTCATCTCGGGTCTGACGTTGGCGAATACCGTCGGTTTGACGAAATTGCCGCGCTCGAGCCCCTGCGGATGTCCCTCGCCACCGATTAACAGCTCCGCACCTTCATCGATCCCCAAACGGATGTAGTCCTGAACTCGGCTATACTGCTTTCGGCTGGCCAACGGCCCGATCGTCACCGTCTCGTCGTTCGGATCGCCGACTTTGATTTTTCCGACGGCCGCCTTGACCAGTTGCTTTACTTCATCGATGCGGCTCTCGGGAACGAGCAGGCGGGACGCCGCGATGCAGGCCTGCCCATTGTTGAGGTAGCAGGCGTTCACGGCCATCGGAATCGCCTTCGCGAAATCCGCGTCTTCCAAGATGATGTTGGGCGATTTTCCACCCAACTCCAGCGTAAACCGCTTCATTGTGTCGAGCGCGCTCTTACCGACGAGCTTGCCGATCTGGGTCGAGCCAGTGAAAGCGATCTTGGCGACGTCGGGATTGCTGGTGAGCTCGGTTCCGACGATTTCTCCCAAGCCGGTTACAAAATTGATCACGCCCGGCGGCAAGCCCGCTTCATGAAAACTTTCCATCAAGACCTGGGTTTGCATGGCGCTCATTTCGCTCGGCTTGATGACGACCGTGCATCCGGCGGCAATCGCGGGAGCCACCTTGATGGCGATTGAACCTGCGCTTGAGTTCCAGGGCGTGAATATGCCGACGACACCCACCGGCTCAAGCAGCACCTCAGAACTGCCGACGGTTGCGGTCAGGTCGATGTCTTCCAGAACTTCCTTAAAGTGCAGAAAAATATCCGCCGCGAGACCGTTGGAGCCCTTCGCGCGATCTTGTGGTGCGCCATATTCCTGGACCGTTGCTTGGACCAATTCACTCATGCGCTTGGAAACGGACTCGTGCAGCCGCTGGAGATAGTCCAGCCGCTCTTCTTTGCTGGTCTGCGAAAAGGTCTTGAACGCTTCTTTCGCGGCGGCGATGGCTCTCCTCGTGTCGATTTCGTCCGCCATAGTCACCGTGCCGATCACCTCGTTATTGGTCGGGTTGACCAGATCGACGATCTGCCCTCCGTGCGGCGTGATGAATTGGCCGTTGATGTAGATCCTGGTGAATTGGCGCATGCCTACCTCGTGCTGCTGGTCAGTCCCCAAAAGATAGATCTCGCGTACTCGCCGAATAAGCGGCATAATTGTGTATAGATTAGTGCGGAAAACAGGATAATGTACCGAGGCAGGTTGGTCGAATTGGAGGCCGTGGTCGCCGTCGCGAAGCGCCGGAGCTTTCGTGCGGCAGCGGCCGAGATTGGTCTGTCGGCGGGGCGGTCGCAGAGTTGGAAGGGCGCCTTGGCGTAAGGCTGTTCAACCGCACCACGCGCAGCGTGTCTCCGACCGCGGCAGGGGAGCAGTTTGTGACCCAGGTCGCGCCAGCGCTTGGCGTCATCCGCGAGAGCATCGAGGTGGAGCGAGGGGGCTGCGTTGTTCAGCCAAGGCCACTGGCCAACTGAAGCCATCTGGTGACGGGAGGAGCCCGTGGACGAGGCAAAGCCGTTCAAGATCCCCAAACGGGAGATCTGGGAAGCCTTCAAACGTGTGCACGGTCAGTGCAAACTGCACATTGGCTCAGTCAGACTTTGGGATCGGCTGAGATAACCCATCCCTTTCATCCCCTTCGGGGCCGTCGATTTGCTGTGTTGAAG
>JASHRR010001517.1 GCA_030037185.1 Xanthobacteraceae bacterium
GCGATTGCGGCTGAAGGCATCGATCACGTTTTCGCCGTGATGGGCGACGCCAACCAGGACATCATTGTGGAGCTGTGTGAAAAGCACGGCCTGAAATACGTTCACGCCCATCATGAGGGAACGGCCGTCGGCATGGCGGACGGTTATTCGCGCCTCACTGGCAAGATCGGCCTTTGCACCACCACCCAAGGGCCTGGGTACGCCAACGCAACCCACTCGCTCGTTCACACTCGGCTGCATCGATCACCGGTATTGATGCTCGGCGGCCACGCTTCGCTGCGCGATCCCTACAACCCGCAAGGCATGCTCGACCAGCACGCCATGGCGCTGCTCACAACCGGAGCGACGGTGACGATCGAGCACCCCGACAATGTCAATTACTGCCTGGGTGAAGCGTTCCGCCAACTGAAGGCAAAGAAGGGGCCGTTCGTCCTTAACATGCCGCAGGACATCCAGCACGCGGCCCTGTCGGACAAAAATTGGAAATATCGCCCGATGTACAAGGCGAAGGCATTGCAGCCGCCGCGGCCGGACGATGTTGCCGAGGCTGTCGAGATTCTGGCGGGCGCGAAAAAGCCGACGATCCTTTGCGGACTAGGCGCAGCCCAGGGAAAGGCCGAACAGGAGGTGGAGAAATTGGCCGAACATCTCGGCGCGCCGGTCGCGACAACACTGTATGCTGCGGGGTTTTGTTCTCAATATCCGCTTCATCTCGGCGTCAGCGGCGGCCTGGGCACGGACCTCGCCGTCGATACCCTGACCGAAAGCGATGTCATGATTGTTATCGGCGCGAGCTTGAACGAGTGGACGACGCATTTTGGTAAGATTCTCGGGAATGGAAAGAAGATCATCCAGATCGACGACCGCGAGGATGCCTTCGGTTGGTTCGCGCGCATTACCATCGGCCTGGAAGCCGACGCGAAAGCGGCTGTCGTGGCCTTGCTCGATAAGTTGAAGGAAGACGGTAAGTCAGCCCGACAGCCGGATGCGGAACTGGTGCAGAAAAAGAAGCAACAAAAGCCGCCAGCCATAACTTATGACGATGGCAAGTGGGTCGATCCTCGTCGCGCCGCCAGATATCTTGAAGACAAATTACCAAAACACGATCGCATTCTCGTGTTCGACGGCGGCCATGCCCTCATGGTGGCGGTACAAACCATCACCAGTTCTGGCGCCGACAATTGGTCAACTGGAGCGGATTTCGGCGCGGTCGGGCAAGGCTTGGCCATCGCACTCGGGGCATGTTTTGCGCGACCCGGCAAGCGGATCACTCACGTCACGGCGGATGCGGCATTCATGATGAACGTCGCCGATTTCCACACCGCGGTCAGTCACAACCTGCCACTCACCGTTTTCGTGTTCAACGACAACGCTGTCGGGCAGGAGCGGCACGACCTCGTCCACAAGGGCTTCCCGACAAAATATGCGGAAGTCGCCCAGCCGGATTTCGAGAAATTGGCCGTCGGGTTCGGCGCCAAGGGCTTCAGAGTCGATCGGCCCGACGATTTCGGTGAGATCGATAAAGCGCTTGCGGTCGAGGACGGGCCAGTGATCGTAAACGTGCACATCAACGGTGACGTCGAACTGCCCGTTAGTTGGGAAATTGCGCAGCATCTCGAAAATACCGGCGAGTGAGTACTTGGAGCCATAACTGCGCGGCTGCTGGCCTTTGGGCAGCCGCGTCTTGATGATCACGGCTGAATTGCGGGGCTCCTCGCATCTTGGAATTTCCGCATCTGGCCCAACGCGTTGATCATGCGCTGTCGTTTGGGCGGGACGCGATCATCTCTTCATCCGACCTTGCCGACCTTCGCCTCCATCAGGGCCCACGCTTCCTCGCCGATGGATCGGCGCCAATTGCGGTAGAAATTGGGTCCCTCAGTCGTTGGCGAAAGATCTCTAGAGCATTTCTCGATTAGGTTAGGTGTAGCCTAAGTTTGCGAGATAAGCTTTGCACTCTTCCTTGGAAACCTCTTTGAGAAATGAGGCGATAGCGCTGCAAAGCCGCTCAACAGCGCGCGCATTCATTTTTCGTAGGAACGACTTGAGCCTCGCGAAGAGTTGTTCGATGGGATTTAGATCCGGACTGTAAGCCGGCAGGAAAACGGCGCGTGCGCCGCGAGCCGCGATTGCTTCTTCGACCCCGTCAACCTTGTGAGTGGAAACATTGTCCAGAAAGACGATCTGTCCCTTCTTCAAAGTTGGAGCAAGGATCTGTTCGATATAGGCCAAGAAGTGGGGTCCATCCATGGTTCAGTTTGGCACGTGAGCGGGCGAAGAAACTCGCGCCGCCTCATGCAAGCAATCCCTGAGCTGGTCATGGAAGGGAATGGATCATCCTCCTTACCCACTGCGGAAACAATACCCGTTTCAATGTGACGAGGGTGATGTCCTTCACGTACAGGGGGCAGGGTCGCAGTCGGTTACTGCAGGTAAGATTTGTTGCAGCTGCTCAGGGCAGCTTGTGACCCGCAACGGACATCGGGCGCCGCTACAGCAGCAGTGGCTGATTTAGCACATCCGGCATTTCACTCCGCGGTAACCACAAATTCATTCGCTCATCTCGCCGTGCAGTTCCCATTTGCCACCATCCGTGGTTTCAAGGTTGACCGCTGCCTTATTGCCCTCGAAGCTAAGCGTCCAGGTTTGAGTTTCGCCGTGTCCTAAAATCCGGCGTTCCAACGCAAAAGCATGCTCACTGAGCCATCGTTCCTTAGCGGCGTTGATCCCATAAAAAGTTGGTGAACTCTTCCTAGAAATCCCGTCGAGCCCCATGAGCCCCGAAAATCGTTGGATGGGAGCGTTCGTGGGCCCGGTATTGGCTATAACTTCCCAAGAGGAATCCGTATCAAAAAAATTCAATAAAAAGGTCCTTATACGCAGCTCGTTTTCACTGAGCCGATAAATTTTACCCGATATTGCCCGTGCCAGTTCGGGGGTGCCCCCAACAGAGGTAGGCTTTTCCGTAGCGGCTTGCCGAATAGATGCGGCAACCAAGGACTAGGCAATAGGATCGGGCGGCGGGAGCGCATGATGCGGCAAATCCCGCCCGATCCACCTGGCGGACAATGACGTAGCTTTGATCTCTCCGTTTTCTGCTGCGGGCACAGCCAGTAACCGCTGAGGCTGAAGGTCTTGCCACCCTCGTCGTCGGTTGGCTGTCCGGCAGTGTCAGCCGTCAAGTGGCCGTGACTGCGCGATCCCGCCCGCGGTGCGATCGAGCGGCACCGATATCGTCAGCCGACCGGCGTTGATGGCTGCATTGCGCCGCGAGACGCGGCCCGGCAGTATCGGGACGCCTTTCCGTACGCCAGGGTTTCTGTTTTCTCGCCAGGCGACGCCGCTTCTTGCGTGGCCCCATGTCCGCCACGTCTTCTCCCTAAAGGCCTTCTGGCACGCGACCGACGCGGTCTCGTCGATGGCGCGGTCTCACCGCTGGACGGCTGCGCCTCGATCGTCTTTCCACAATGGCGGCGGCGGGACTTTCTTCCCCTGCGCTGACGCGCATTCCTCGCGAGGCAAGAAAGTCACTCCGCCGCCATCCTCCGATGTGCTCCGGCCCTGCGGGTGCGTCGTCGATCGCCTGCGGCCTGTCGATCGCCATCGAGACCGCGATGGTCGCGGGCTCGACCAAGCCAGGGAGAAACCATATGGCTACCATCGGTACCTTCGAGCGCGTTGGCGACAGCGAGTACCTGGGCGATATCTTCACCCTCAGCCTGCGTGCCAAAAACGTCCGCATCGTTTCAGTGAGCCGGACCAACGAAAACGCGCCGAGCCACCGCATCTACGCCGACCAGGTGGAGGTAGGTGCAGGTTGGTCGAAGCGCTCGCCCGAAGGCCGCGACTACCTCTCGGTCAAGCTCGACGACCCGAGCTTCAACGCGCCGATCTACGCCAACCTCGTCCATGACGAAGGCGCCGAGACCTGCAGCCTCATCTGGTCCCGTCCCAATCGCCGCCAGGGCGACTGAGCGGCGCCAGCGACACCGCCCGCCCGGAGCGATCCGGGCGGGTTTTTCCTGCACGGCCCAGTGTGACCCGGACAAAATCAGCGTGAATTATCCAAGGGAAGTGCAGAAGCGGTTGCATTTCCGCGTCCGTGCTGTAAATCGCTCTTCGTCTATCTGAGAAGTCCCAATATGACAAAGCGTGATCCCGTGGTCGCCGATATAGAGCCGTTCGCCGATACGCTTACCGCTCACAACAAAGACCACATGGTCACATATCTGCGGCTCCTCGATGCCAACACCGAGGGCGCAGATTAGACAGGCGGCGCGGATCGTCCTGGGCATGGACCCCGAACAAGAACTTCAACGGGCGCGAGCCGTCTGGGAAAGCCACTCGGAGCGCGCCAAATGGGTGACGACCCACGGCTACAAGGATCTCCTTGGTGGCGGCAGTTCACGGTTCAGCCGCTAGCGCGAATCGACCTTAAAGATCCTCTCTCGTCCAATCAGGGATTACACTCTCAGATCTCCTGATCTCGCGAAAGAGCTCAGGAGGTCTGCATTGAAGGCGCCAAGTGATCAACTCCCGGGTTCCTGCGCCGGTATCGATCAAGGCGGACACTCAACGTCCCCTGATAGCCGCGCGATCCATAATTTCAACAAAGCAGCATATAATATGAACCGATTGGAATATAATCCGAGAATGGGGGTACGATAGATGCCATACGAGTGCGATTGGCGGGATGCCGACGCCTGCGCCTATCTCCATG
>JASHRR010001518.1 GCA_030037185.1 Xanthobacteraceae bacterium
TTGACCTTGGTGTGAAGACGCTGGCGGTCCCGAGCAAAGGTGACCCCATCCCCGGCCCGAAAGCACATACAGCCTTGCTCAAGCGCCTACGCCGAGTATCACGTGAACGATGTCGCGCAAGCAGCGGCAGTCCCGCAACCGGGACCGAGCGAGACGCAGGCTCGCCAGATTGCATGCCAGGATATCGAATATTCGCCGAGACGCTTCGCACAAGGCTACCACGATGCTGGCCAGGACATATCAGTGGATCGGCATTGAAGATCTCAACGTGCGCGGCATGGTGCGCAACCGCCATCTTTCGCGATCCGTGATCGAGGGTGCATTTTTTGAGTTTCGCCGGCAACTTGACTACAAGTCGAGACTCTACGGTTCGACGATAGTGGTCGCTGACCGCTGGTTTCCTTCAAGCAAGATTTGCTCTTGCTGCGGCGTGGTTAAAGATACGCTGGATTTGAACGAACGCACCTTCAGGTGCGACGACTGCGGTTTTGAATGCGACCGGCGAGCAGGCCGCGAGCGTGCCGAGAGCGCCGTCTGCCGTCGCGCGCGGGCGCCGCGCCTCGGCATCCTACTCGAGTCGTGTTCGCCGCAGGGTGGGAGGGGTCCCACGCGACCGGCGCTCGCCCCCGCCAAAAACAAGGCCCCCCCGGCCTCGCCAGCGACACCGGCCAGAGGGTCGACCAATCGGCCCTGCGTGGGTACCCGCGTGGGTACAAGTGCGGTTGCCGGTTGCTGAGCTAAGTCTCTGATGTTGTTGAGTCGCCGGCGGACATGGGTTCCGCCGGGCGCGAGATCGAGAAGCGATCGCCCTCAAGCTGGCGCAGCTCTTCGATCGTGAGATCGTTGAGCCTCTTTGTCACCTCAAAGCTGACTGAGGTCAGCGCGGGCCCATATGCTCGATCAGCCACCATGGCGGCGGCCTGGACCCGGACCGACCAAGGCGCCGCAGGGTTCTGCATCGCATTGACGAGGAGGGCGATCGCGCGCTCGCCTACGGGCCCGAGATTTTCATCCTTTCGGTCATGCGCAAGGTCGGCACGCCAAGCTTGCGCACGGCGCCTGGTCTTCGTCCGCCACGCGGCATTTGATGCGGGTGAATTTAAATCATCCGAAAGGGGCTGTCAGGTCGGTTCCTCGACATGCGCGAACCAGGAAAGCAAGCTGCGTGTCCTCCCTGCAACACTCCTGCATCGTTCCGGGGTCCGTTTGACCCCCTGAATGCCAAACTGAGTGCGGACCCCACGCGGTGATGAGCGTCGCTCGTCGGTGTGGACATGTATGAAGTCGGCGCAGGGGATCGATCGTGTGTTGGTTATACAACATATTCCACAAAAAGGAGGCCAGAGGAAGGACGTTGTACCCTTTTTCGTTGCAATGTCTGGCGAAACACGTGCAGTAACGCATCGTCGCACCGCCACATACGGGCCAAGGGGGGGAAATGCGCAGCAGGTATCTTTCCACCGTAGCGAACTCCGTTCTTTTCGCCGTTCTTGCCTCAGGGTTTGCGGGCAGCGCATTTGCGGCGGACCTGCCGGTAAAAGCGCCGCCAGCGCAGTACCCGCCGGCGTGGAGTTGGGCGGGCTTTTACGGCGGCGTGCAGTTCGGCGCCGCGCTCGGAGCAACAAAGTTCTCAGACCCGTTTGGCGCGTCCATTTTCGGCGACCGGACGCCGACGCCGGGTTACGGCCTCGGTGGCCAGATCGGCTACAACTGGCAGAGTGGAAATTGGGTCTACGGGCTTGAGGCCGATGCTACGTGGCTGGGGTCCGATGGCACTATGACCTGCGGGGCTTTCTCAGGCTTTTATTCCTCGTCGAACTGCGGCGCCCGGCCGGACGCCAACGGGACTATCACTGGTCGGCTTGGCTTGGCGCTCGGGCCTGCGGAGCACACACTCGTATATGCGAAGGGCGGCTTTGCGTGGCAGCATAACGACGTGAGTGCTACACTTAACAATAATATTACCCTCGTCCGCGAAGGCTTCGTGGACGTCTTTCCACCTGTGACGAATTCCACGAGCCTCACGCAGGCGGGCTGGACGATCGGCGCAGGGGTAGAACAGTCTCTGACACCGGCATGGTCCATCAGGTTCGAATACGACTACCTCAACTTCGGCCATCAGGGCAGTGTCCTCATCCCGGCGAGCATCTTTGGGCCTGCTGCCGGCCAGTTCTTCCTGGCACCTGCGGCCACGTCGAACGTGTCCTCTGATGTCCAGATGTTCAAGCTCGCGTTGAACTACAAGCTTGGTCAGGACCCGTGGGCTCCCGGCTGGGGCGCTGCGGTCCCGGTGCTCGGCAAGGCGCCGCCGATGGCCGTTGCGCCCGGCTGGGAATTCGAAGGTGGCGGGCGTTACTGGTACAGTTGGGGAAGATTCCAAAAGGATTTGCCCTCGGGCGCCAGCAACGATCATTCGCTGGTCTCGCGACTTACCTATGACGACCTGACTGCCAATACGGGTGAGTTTTTCGGCCGCATCGATACCCCGGTGAATGTCTTCTTGCAGGGCTTCGTGGGTGGAGGCAGCATCTCCGGCGGCCACTTAAATGACGAGGACTGGGCGCCCCCTACTATCGAGCATGGGCTAGTCTCATACTCAAATACGATCTCCAGCAACGTGACCGGTCCCCTCTTCTATGGCACCATCGACCTTGGGTACGATCTCTTCCGTGGTCCCGGCTACAAGGCCGGCCCATTCGTCGGCTATAACCGAGACAGCTACACTTTGAATGCCGGCGGTTGCGTTCAGATCGCCAATCCAGTTTCTGATTGCACCGGAGCTCTCGTACAGCCCACGTCGCAGATCGTGATCATCGAAAAGGACACGTGGGATTCCTTGCGCGTTGGCGCAGCCGCGGAAACGACGCTGGCTGATCGCTGGAAACTCAGCGGCGATGTCGCGTACCTGCCCTACACGAAGTTTACCGGTACTGACCAGCACCTAGATTTCGTCCCGGTGGAGATTTTCGATGAGAGCGGGCATGGTACCGGCGTGCAGGCTGAGGCGTTCCTGTCCTATCTCGTCACTAACCAATTCAGTGTCGGAGTCGGTGGGCGTTATTGGGCGATGTGGACGACTTCCGGTACCGATGTGGTCAATGGCGCCCTCAGCGCGCGCAATGACACCTACCGTATCGACCAGGTTGGTGTGACGTTCCAGGCGTCCTACAAGTTTTAAGCGCCTATGCGCGACAACATCATCGCCGGACGGCGCCCAGTAATCTGTCGGCCCGTTCAATCCACAGCGGCTACAGCGCAGGCGCGGGTGAAGGATGGCACCGCGGCGTCGTCGGGCCATTCATCCATATTGACCGCGCGCTCGTGGCCGCAGTGCGCCTCGACCCGGCCTCTCACGCTGGAAAACGGCACCGTAACGGCTTATCGTCCCAGGCATGCCGCAGCATGCAACTCAGACCAGTTCCAACCTGGCAACCCTGGTGGGCCGCCCTTGATTGAGTGTGCGGTTGATTCAGCGGCGCCGCGAAAGTCTGTGAGCGCCCCGGCTTGGTAAGCCGGCGGCGCGGTCTGACGATACCGTTGTCCGACGTCGCGATCGTCATCATCATCGACCGTGAATGCCGGGGCCAGGCGCCGTCCAGCTATTCTTCGTGCCATGTTGACGCCGCGCTCAAAGAGGTTTTGCGCGCGATTCGGCTTGAGGCTGGCCATGTCCACCGATTGGCATCCACGGTTGACTACCACCGAGTCCCCGGACCAAGCTGGCCGCTGTGTCCGAGACCCCTGATCACGTCCTGCGTAACCGCTCAGCATGGGACCAGCGGGCTGCCAGCTACGCTGCGGCAGGCCTGCGCGGCTGGGAGGCGGCCGATCCTGCCTGGGGCATCTGGGCCGTCGCCGAGGCGCAGGCCGGGGTGCTGCCCCCTGACCTGGAGGGCCGCGACAGCATCGAGCTGGGCTGCGGCATCGGGTACGTGTCGGCCTGGCTGGCCCGCCGCGGCACGCGGCCCGTCGGGCTGGACAACTCCGCGGCGCAACTGGCCGCCGCACGCCAACTCCAGGACCGCTTCGGGCTGTGGTTCCCGCTCGTCCACGCCAACGCCGAACATGCGCCCTTCGCCGATGCTCACTTTGACCTGGCCATCTCGGAGTACGGTGCCTCCATCTGGTGCGATCCCTACGCCTGGATTCCGGAAGCGGCCCGGTTGCTGCGCCCAGGCGGCCAGCTGATTTTTCTGGTCAACTCGGTTCTGCTGATGCTCGCGATCCCGGACACTGACGGCCTGCCTGCCACCCAGACCCTGCTGCGGTCCCAGTTCGGCATGCACCGGTTCGAGTGGCCCGACGACGACTCAGTGGAGTTCCACCTCAGCCACGGCGACATGATCCGGCTGCTGCGCCGCTGCGGCCTTGAGGTGGAGGACCTGATCGAGTTGCGGCCCGAGCCCGGCGCCACCGCCTCGCACCCGCTGGCCACCCTAGAGTGGGCCAGGCAATGGCCCTGCGAGGAAGTCTGGAAGGCCCGCAAGCCCCGCTGAAGCGCGCTGACACCGAGTGCGCGGCCATGGCCTCCTTCGCCGATGGTGGTCTCACCTACAATGTTTTTCTTCAGCACTCCAAGATGCCTGACAGCAAGGGTCTCCATCACCGTTGGCTTTTCCAGCACTTTGGCGAGGAGCGAGCGGAAGGTTGCTTGCTTGTGGTGACGGGAAGTAAAGAGGAACCAGCGTTGCTTGGGATCCTGCGCGATTTTATGGCGTCCAGAACTCTGGAGGCTGCCTCCACAATAGCTCCTCACGAAAATAGGGCACCGTATCGATTGACTGAACTCGTGTACATCGAACGTCGTGAGCCGTGCTTTTCTTCCGATCTTGCGGGAAGGAGATTTAAGCTAACACCGCACTATCGCTTTCCGCCCGAGGCCGACGAGTGTGACGACGCGACAGGTCGACAGCAATCTGGGGTACATCGGACGTGCTGCCAACGTAATCGGAAGGGCAGCCCTTGACCCATCGGCGAGGGGTGCGCCACGTCCAAGCCATATCTGCCGGTAAGTTTGCGCACTTTGATCAGCAGCAGAAGATATCATCCCAAAAACCTCCGGACGTGTTTCAATGATAGTGCAGCGCCACGATTGGAAACCAAAGTCGCTCCAATAGATTTCGACAGTGTCTGAGTTGCATATTCACTTTCTCGTTTGCGTGCCAGCCGGAGATGGTTGAGGACGCGGACGACAACCTCGATCAACAGTTGCGGCAGCAGGCATCACGCATGTCATCGTCATTGAACCTTGCTTTGGCAGAACAAATTAGGGTTTTTCAGGAAAAACTACGGGCCGGGCATCGCGCCGCGCGCTCTCGAATTCACGATCCTCACTGCGGCCTGCTCCGGCGAAGTGCGCGGCATGTGCCGGACCACCTTTCCAGCCAGGTTGAAAACTCGTTCGGGTTGCGTGTGACGGCATCCATGAGACCTTGGGCCATTAACGCGCCATTTTCCATGCCGTGAGGCCGAGCAGAGCGGCGCCGGAAACCGCGCCTTGACATGCCGCCTGAGACCGCTCCCCGAGCCCGCTGACAGCGGTTTCCCGGTTCGCTAGGTGGCGCGGCTAGTCCCCTTTTCAGACGGACCCGTAGCGCTCCTCGCTTCGGTAGTGGGGCTAGACCCACCGGGCGCAGGCGTCCTAATTTCCGCCTTGCTAGCTGGCCACGGGACCTCCGTAGTGCCGCCCTCCGCCGGTGTGCTCTTTTCACCGGTCTTCTGCACCAGGGCTGGGGGGCGCCGGGGTGGGGCCGGCCTCCCCAGCTATATCTGGCCACGCCAGTGGGGGTAGTGGCACCTATCTCAGGTGTTCGAAAATCAGCCAAGAGGTCGAAAGGAAAGTAACCTTTAAGTTACAGCGTAACCTTATTATCTCAGCGGATAGCTCGATCGGCTACATCAGATCGGGATCGATCTCGTAGCTCACACCAAGGTCGCTGCTGCTAAGCAATTTGCTCGACATCACAATCCCGCTAGCACCTCTGCACAGAGGTTTTTATTGGTTGTCCGAGCGGACTCCATTATTTGTGCCGACGCCACTCGCGCGGTGCAGCAAAATTGGCAGCTGTCTGGGGTACAGCGGCCGTGGCGGCAACCGCATTCGGAAATTCCCGCCCAACCGTGCCAGAAACAGGCGTTGAAATAATTCATTATACAATATTATGAATAGCGTCATTTCCTTTTTTTGCCATACTGTTGTCAACGACAATTTACAACTGCGCATCAACATTTAGCCTTCATCGGTGGACCAGCAATCCCAGAAAGAGCGAGGACGATGGACATCCAACGCTGAATTGGAGACTGCGGGAGGACAGGGATGAGCGACTTAGGCGTCGGTGCTGTCAACAATTCCGGCAGCGGCGTTTCCACTACGCTAGCCGCGCCGAATGACCCGCCCCATAGTTCGGTCGAAGAATTTATGCAGGCGATGGCGGTCGCCCACAACCGATCGGCCGCAGAGCAAAGCGCGTCAGGCGGCGCCAACACGGCCCCAGCCGATCAGACCAAGGCGCCGAATGACGAGGGTGGCGGAAGTTGGCTCGATCGCGGCCTGGGCATGTTGCAAGCCGGGGTCGGCGTCATCGAGGTCGTTGGCGGTGTCGTTGGCGGTGTCCTCACTTCGGAGACAGGGGTTGGGGCGGTCGCCGGTGGTGCTGTCGCGTTGCACGGGCTTGATGACATCCAGGCCGGCGCGCGTCAGGCCTGGACTGGCAAGCCAACCGAAACCGTCACTCAGCAGGTGGTCACGAGCGCGGCCCAGCACGTCGGTGCGCCGCCGGCAATTGCAGCCGGCATTGGCATCGGCGTCGACATAGCGGCCAG
>JASHRR010001519.1 GCA_030037185.1 Xanthobacteraceae bacterium
CTAATGCAACCCCTCTGGCAACTCGCTCCCAGACCAGATGCTCGTTATACTTTTCGCTCGGCCAATAGCGCCTGATCCAAGCCAAATCGCCGGTCGGTATACGGCCGTCTACAGCGCGCGGTGCAAAAGTAATCCAATTCGCGTCTACGTCCGTAAAAGGTTCATTATAGCACAAACTCAATTCAAGGAGATTTTTAGCAGCGGCCAACATCGGTTCCCAGCCCTCGCGAGGGACCCTACATCGCGACTAAAAACGCCGGCGGTAGTCTGCTGGTGTACTTCCCATTTGACGCGCAAAGGCGCGGCGCAATCGCTCCTCGTTGCCAAAACCACAGGCCGCTGCGATCTGCTTGATCGGCATGTCGGTCTCTTCCAGGTTTCGCCGAACGGCCTCGATACGGATCTTCTCAACCATGCGGGCGGGAGTGAGGCCCATTTTCTCCGCGTAGACGCGCGCGAATGTGCGCGGGCTCATGCCAGCACGCTCGGCGAGCCGCTCAACGCGCAGATCGCCGCAAAGATGCTCGGCGATCCAGCCATGAAGCGGTGCAAAGTGATTGGGCGCGTCGCCGTCGGCAGCGGCCATCTGGGCCTCAAGCGGGGCGCTGAACTGCGACTGCCCGCCGGGGCGATTGAGAAACACCACGAGCAGTCGCGCGACCTGCATCGCGGCTTTTCGTCCGAGGTCTTCCTGGACCAGCGCGAGGCTGAGATCGATGCCCGCGGTAACGCCCGCCGACGTCCAAATCCGGCCGTCGCGCAAGTAGATCGGATCGGCGTCGACGCGAACATCAGGGTAGCGCTGTTGCAGAGGCCGGCACGCCGCCCAGTGCGTCGTGGCGCTTCGTCCGACGAGGAGGCTGGCTTCCGCGAGGAGGAAGGCGCCCGTGCAGACCGAGGCGATCCGGCGGACACTTGAGGACTGGCGGGTAACCCAATCGATGATCCTCGCGTCCTTGAGGGCATCGTGCACGCCCGGACCGCCAGGAACGATCAGGGTGTCAATTCGCTCCTTCGCGGTAGCGCTCGCGATCGATCGGGTCAGAAGCGGGAGTCCAGCCGATGTGCTAACGGGACCGCCGCGCCGCGACACCACCACGGTGCGGTAGGGCGCACCGCGCGCATCCTTGTGGATTTCATTGGCGAAGGCGAAGGTTTGAACCGGCCCGGCGACGTCGAGCAGCTGCACGCGTTCGAAGGCCAAGACCACGACGAGACGCTGCGCTCCGCCTGACGAGCTCACGGCTAAGCTCCCTGTGGGATTGGCAGAAAATCGCAGGGATAATGACATTGCCGCCGAGCCATGTCATGGCGAAGATGGCACTTGGAGCGGATTTCGGTCAGGTTAAAGCACTCGGCCTCTCCCGGTGTCGTCGCCGGCTGCGCGATTTAACGCGATCAGAAACCGTTTTAGCGCATGAACCCTGAGCGCTCGAAATCACGTGCGAACATCGCACGCGCCACAGCCGGAGGTGTTGAATGATTCACATTCTAGGAAAGTTGACCTGCCGCCGCCGCGCCCTCCTGATCGTGCCAACAGCAGTTTGCGTCCTCTTCGTACCTTCATTGCCGAAGGCTCAGGTGCAGCTCGCTGACGAGCCGCAGTACGCGCCGAGCGGCGACCTCCTGCTGCCGAACGGTTTCGATACGTGGGTTTTCGTAGGCTCCAATCTTGGACTGTCTTACACGCCTGATGCCGCCGTCGCCGCTGCACCGCCCCCGCGCGCGGGGAGGCAGCAGTTTCACAATGTGTCCATCAACAAAGCCGCTTACGACTATTTCGTAGCAAACGGACGGTTTCCCGAAAAGACGGTCCTGGTGATGCAGGTTTTCGAGGCTGCCGATAAGGAGCCGAAAGGCGTCTTGGCGAGCGGCGTCTTCGACGGCCGCCGGGTCGGCCTGGAGGTTGCCGTGAAGAATGCCTCGCGCCCGGACGGCAAGACGACGCCATGGGCCTATTACAACTTCACCGACCAATCAGACCGCTCCAAATTGCTTGCGTCGGCGCCTGCGTTTCCCGATGAATCCTGTGCGAGCTGCCATCAGCGTCATGCCAGCATCGATAATGTTTGGGTGCAATTTTATCCGGCTTTGCGAGATAGGAGGCAGTAGCGCGTTGTGTGCTGCGAACGAACCGAGGGTGCCTCGCATTACTCCCCACCCGCTGTATCTGCGCGCTCACCATCGACTGAGTGGAATTCGACCTCGCGGCTGCGCGTGTGAAGCCGCTACTCTCCGGTCGGGAGGCACCGTTTCGCAGCCCCAAGGTCGCTTGCAAGGTTGGAGAGCTGCCATCGAGAGGCTGGCATGCGCGAAATGAGTCAGCCATGTTGCGGAATCGTATGCGCACACCTGGCCCATGGCCGACCCGAGCCGTCCGGCGTCGACCAGGTCCGGTTATTGGGGTGCTGCGGCCATCCTTAGGCGTGCGCTTGCCCGGGTGAACTACCCCCCTGAGGTTGGTGCGACACATGCAACCATGCGCCAGCGGTCATAGGTCCGAACAGATCGAAAGTGCGACACGTGTAGAGGTTGTGGCACTGTTACAATTTAAGAACAGCCAACCTATGCGACACTGCAATCCATACAACCATGTGGTCGCCCACGGCTCTCGGCACTGCGTGCCTCGCCCCCTCCTTCGTCGGGGGACGCCGTGGGGTCTCTACTTGAGCCACGCCCGTCGCGGTCACCAGTGCGCTTTCTCGAAGCCGGCCACAGGGGCGAGCAGTCGTCACTTTGTTATAACCGCTTCATAATCTCCGGGCCGCGCGATATTTCTGGTGCGCCCCGGCCTCTTTACACGTCCTCAGCGTTGGGGGCCGGGTTTCTAGGGTGTTGCGAGCCGCGCGGCCGCCGAGACGCGGGCGGTGATGCATCCACCGGGCATGAACAAAGTTTCACGCTGCCTCGCAGCAATTGATGCTAGCGTTTCAGCGCGCGCGGCTGTCCGCAAGCAGCCGAGCGTGGCCCGGCCTTCTGCCCGAACGTAGCCCCCCTGGACAGAGGGCCGGTGCCCACGCAGCGCGCGCCCTGGCGTCGCTTATATCGTCCCTGAATGGCGTCGGAGCACCACGCTCTCGCCGCCGAGCCGTGGGCCCGTGGTGCGTTATTCCGAGCTCCCCAGCATAGGCGCCATGAGAACACCATGGGCGGCTGTCTAATGGCCCAAAAAGAAAAGGGCGCGACCGAAGCCGCGCCGAGGGATTTGGGTTAACGTCGTGAGGTTACACGGCCCGCGCGCTTATCGCAAGTGCCAATTAACATTTGGCGATCTGTTAATTTATGTTAACGTAGGTGCTAGAGCATTTTCGGGAAAGGCTGACTCGAGGATTCACACAAATGGAGCAGCGTCATCGAGGTTCACAAAGGTCCCACGACGGCGCACGTGCTCGTTGATCTCGGTCGTGGGATGACATTGAGGTCATCTATCACCAACGAGGCAGTTGATGAGCTTGGCCTGAAGGTCGGGGACAGCGCTTCCGCCGTGATTAAGGCCTCCGACGTCATGATCGGCAAGTAGGCGTCGCCGCCGTCGATCATGTTCATTTGCCTCCGCGTAGAAAACACCCTTCGCGCTGTAGGGCAAATCTCCTTGCGTTACGTTACCTTTGAGTTGGTTGCGCGCACTAAGCTTCATTATTTTCTCCTTCCAATCCCGCCGGTCGTCGCGCGTATTTCGGGGAGATAAGTGTGACGCTCTTCCTGCTCCCTCGCTGTGATTTCAACGCTTCCTCACCACAGCCGTTCCATCGGTTCAGGCGGCTGTTCGTGTCAGTACCGCGAGAACTCGCCTCGCTTTATGACGTTGCCTGTCCTAATAACCTGGGAGATCCCCCGGCTCTGCCGGGGCGGCAGTAGAAGTTTGACTTTTCGGGCGGTCGTCCACCGCGGAGACTTCCACACGTGTTGCCACCACGCACACGAGAGGAAACCTCGCGATGGACGAGTACGAGAGCCTAAGCCACACGAAATGGGACTGCAAATACCACGTCATCTTCATTCCCAAATGCCGCAGAAGGACGATTTGCGTGGAATTGCGCCCGCATCTAGGACCAATACCGTTCACTTTGAGGGACAGGTGTTCCGCAGGTTGGCCCAACAGAAAGAGAGCTGGATCGAGGAGGGTCATCTTCTAGCGGATCACGTGCATATGTTGATTTCGATTCCGCCGAAATATGCGGTGTCGCAGGTGGTTGGATTCATCAAGGGGAAGAGCGCGATCCACTTGGCACGGGTCTATGGTGAAAGGAGGCGCAACTTCGTAGGTCGGCACTTCTGGGCCAGGGGTTACTTTGTCTCCACCGTCGGACGGGACCAAGAACTGATACGGGAATACATCAAGAAGCAGGAAGCGGAGGACACACGTTTGGAGCAGTTGAACCTGTGGCGATAAGTTGCCGCCTTCAGGCGGCTCCTACAAACTGGGGCCGCGTCAGCGACCCATGCAGCCGCTTTGAGCGGCTCACTTCTTTAATGGGGCCGCGTCAGCGACCCCACAGCCGCTTTGAGCGGCTCACAAATTAAAGCCCCCGGCTTTGCCGGGGGACACTTACTTCAATCTGTGGTTGTTGCGACCTTTGCGTCGGACGAGCGTGTCGTGGAGAACATGCCGATTCGGATCTCAGAAAACAGCGTTCCGAACGGATCACCGGCCGTCAAATCCATTAACTGAAAATGCGCGCGATCACTTCGTCCCAAGTCACCGACGCTAGCGTTTATCACGACCAGTGGAGTGAATTAAATTTGCGAAACCATTATTGTGACTTCATCTTACTACCATTTAGGACTCAGATTAACGGTGTGATGGTCAGGGGTGCTCCCCGACAAAGAGTTGTTTGGAGCGATCATGGCGCGTACACGCCTTTCCATACGTGTTGACCTCGCGAGCGGACTGCGGATTGGGCCAGGAAAGATCTCGTTATTAGAGACGATCCGCTCGACAGGTTCTATTTCCGCAGCCGCGCGCTCGCTCGAAATGTCGTACCGCCGAGCGTGGCTCCTGGTTGAAGAGATCAACAACGGTTTACATGAACCGGCCGTCACAGCGGCATCAGGTGGTCGTCACGGCGGAGGAGCGGTTGTCACGGCAGTCGGTGCGCGCATCATCGATCTCTACCATTCCATCGAATCGCAGGCGATGTCAGCTGCAGACAACGAATTCCGCGCACTTGGAGCACTCGCTCGGCGCGAACGAGCGTCAGCATGACCTGCAATCGTTAGCCCATTTGGTGGGCAGAGCATTTGGGGCCTGGAAAGAGGGATCGACCTGCCTTATTGCTCCGCGATCCAAATTTGTAAGGCGCCGGGATCAATGGCGACGCGGCAAGTGTCAGAAACGATTTGGAAACCTGGATCCGCCTTTACATCGAACCTTGCGTCTCCCAGTTGAATGGTGATGGTTCGCTGACCGTCGCGGACCTGCCCCACATGGAGAATTTTTGTCGGATAAGGCGCATCCTCCGCGAACTGTATCCTCTCGGGCCTCACCGACCAGCCTATCCGACTCGGATACGGAAGTGCAGGCCCTGACACACCAAGTCGAACACTGCCGCCGACCTCGATCAGATCGGGCGCAATCGCTCGGCCGTAACCAACATATGCGGCTCCGAGGAGCCGCGCCACAGCTTCGTTGGCAGGCCTGAGGAACACCTCTTCAATCGGACCGGTTTGCAGCACGCGGCCGGCATCAAGCAGGAGAAACTCGTCGGCGAGAAGAACCGCTTCCACAGGATCATGGGTAACGAGGATCACCGTCGCACTGATTTCCTGCTGCAGCTGCACGAATTCCTGACGCAGGCGTGCGCGCAGCGGTGCATCGAGCGCCGAGAAGGGCTCATCAAGCAATATTAGGCCCGCGCGTCTGGAAAGCGCCCGCGCAAGAGCAACGCGCTGTTGCTGGCCCAGTGATAATTCGTTGGGATAGCGGTGTTCGAGTCCCTCAAGGCCGAGCCTCGCAATCCAATGCCGCGCCAGTTTAGGATCGGCACCAACCGAAAACATGATCTGCCGATCAGCGGGTAGATGCGGGAACAGGCCGTAGTTTTGCGGCACATAGGAAATGCCGCGAGATTCTGGGGAACGTTTTGAGAGCTCAGAGTCGTTCAAGCGGAGAACTGCCGTTTCAGACCGGTCGAGCCCAGCGATCAGTCGCAGCGTCATTGATTTTCCGGATCCGGATGCTCCGAGTATGGCCAGGCGCCGAGCGTAGGTGTGCCAGGCAACATCCAATTCGAAACCTGCCAGCACGCGGCGAAAGGCGAATTCAAGCGACAGCCCTCGCTCTGTGTACGTCGTTTTGTCCGGTGGGT
>JASHRR010001520.1 GCA_030037185.1 Xanthobacteraceae bacterium
ACGATGACTTCCGCGACGAGTTTTTCAACGAAGGTTGTCATTGCAGTTACTCCGGTTGGAATCGTCTCCGTTGGGATCACAGCCATTTCGCAAATTTTCTGACGTAGATGGTCTTGATGACCTGCGTGAGCGCGCAATAGGCCATGAGCGTCGCGACGAGCCACAGAAAGTAGGTCGCCGGCAGCGGCCGCAAGCCGACGCTGACGCCTAGCGGCGAAAACGGGATCAGCAGTCCCATGGCGATGACAACGCCCGTCAGAATCAGGACCGGCGGCGCCGCGGCGCTCTGGATGAACGGAATTTTCTGCGTGCGGATCATGTGCACGATGAGCGTCTGCGACAGCAGACTCTCGACGAACCAGCCCGACTGAAAGAGCGATTGGTGCTCGGGACTGTTAGCGCCAAACACGAACCACATCAGGCAGAACGTCGTGATATCGAACACCGAGCTGACGGGGCCGACGAAGATCATGAAGCGGGCGATATCGCCGGCTTCCCATTTGCGCGGCTTCTTGAGGTAGTCCTTATCCAGGCGGTCCCATGGAATCGAAAGCTGGGAAACGTGATAGAGCAGGTCGAGGATCATCAGCTGCAGCGGCAGCATTGGCAGGAACGGCAGGAAGGTGCTGGCTGCCAGTACGCTGAAGACGTTGCCGAAATTCGAGCTCGCCGTCATTTTGAAATATTTGATGATATTGCCGAAGGTTTGTCGGCCCTGCACGACACCGTTTTCGAGCACCAGCAGGCTTTTCTCCAATAGAATGATATCGGCGGACTCCTTGGCGATGTCGGCGGCGGTATCGACCGAAATCCCGACATCAGCATCGCGCAGCGCCGCCGCATCATTGATGCCGTCGCCAAGAAAGCCGACGGTGTGGCCGTTGGCCTGAAGCATCCTGATGATGCGCGCCTTCTGCAGCGGCGACACCTTGGCGAAAACCGTCGTCCGGTCGACAAGGTCGCGCAGAGTTTCATCGTCGAGGTTCTCGGTGTCCCGGCCGAGCACCGGATTACGGACGTCAAGGCCGACCTCGCGACAGATCTTCCTGGTCACCACCATATTGTCGCCGGTCAGAATTTTTACCGCGACGCCGTGGTGACGAAGCGCGGCGATGGCCGGACCGGCGGTCTCCTTCGGTGGATCGAGGAAAGCAAGAAACCCCTCAACGACAAGCTTGCTCTCGTCGCCCATCGCATATTGCTGTTTGGTTTCGCCGGGCGGGAAGCTGCGGGTGGCAAGCGCGATGACCCGAAAGCCGTCCTCATTGTATTTGCGCGTCATCGCCATGAGGGCTCGCCGCCGCTTGTCGTCAAGCGCAACACAGTCGCCGCCCTGCCGGCCATATGCCGACATCCCGAGAGTTTCCTCGACGGCGCCCTTGCAGATCAGCAGATGTCCGCCATCACCGGCCTCGACGATGACGGACATGCGACGCCGCGCAAAATCAAATGGCAGCTCGTCGATCTTCTTTTGCCGCGGCGGCGCCGGCTGCGCGGCAAATTTGATGACGGCGGCGTCCAGCAGATTCTTCAGCCCGCTCTGGTGGTAACTGTTGAGCCACGCCAATTCGAGAACCTTGTCATTCTGCTTGCCGGAAATGTCGACGTGATGCTCAAGAATGATCCGGTCCTGCGTCAGCGTGCCGGTCTTATCGGTGCAGAGCACGTCCATCGCGCCCAGGTTCTGGATGGCGTTGAGGCGCTTGACCACGACTTTCCGCCTTGCCATTGCCAACGCGCCTTTGGCGAGATTGGCGCTGACGAGCATCGGCAGCATTTCGGGGGTGAGACCTACCGCAACCGATGCCGCGAAAAGAAAGGATTGAAGCCAGTCGCCCTTGGTAAGGGCGTTGATGAGAAAGACGATCGGCACCATCACCAGCATGAAGCGGATCAGCACCCAGCTCACGGTTTTGACACCGCGATCGAAGCTGGTCTCGGCGCGTTTTCCCGCGACCGATCTTGCAAACGAGCCGAAATAGGTGTGCGCCCCGGTGGCAACGACGACTGCGGTCGCGGTACCGCTGACGACATTGGTTCCGAGAAAGCAGATGTTGGCGAGTTCGAACTGGTCGCCATCTCCGCAACATGCACGATCCGTCGATTTCTCGGCGAAGAGCCCGAGCGTATCGCGCTTCTCAACCGGCAGCGCTTCCCCGGTCAAAGCGGCCTGACTTACGAACAGGTCGCGGGAAGAAATCAGCCGCATGTCGGCCGGCACCAAGTCGCCGGCCGACAGCCGCACGACATCGCCCGGGACGAGTTCCTGGATCGGGACCTCGCGAGGTTCCCCCTCAGCATCCTCGATCTTGCGGCGCAGCACGGTCGCGGTGGTGCGGACCAGTGCTTTGAGCTTCTCGGCCGCGATGGCGGAGCGATATTCCTGCCAGAACTGCAAGCCGACGCTGATCGCGACCATCACACCGATGATGATGATCGGCCTTGGATCGTCCGGGTTGCTGATGAACTGAATGATCGCGAGCGTTACGAGAACGATAATAAACGGGTTCTTGAAACAGACGATGAACTGCGCGAGCCAATGCGGCGGCCTCTCGTGCGCGACCTCGTTCGGCCCGCCCTTGGCAAGGCGCTCGACAGCATCGCGTTCGACCAGGCCATCGACGCAGCTGGCGAGCTTGGCAAGCGTCTCGCCGAGGTTTTGCCCGGCCATTTGAGCCGCCCTCGCCGACAGGATCTTTTCCCTGTCCGGCGAGCGGTTCCTGCCATTGCCGTTTCTGAGCTTCGCAAGAGCAAATGTTGCGTTCATGACTCACCTCTGCGCGCACTTCCGCGGCGCCGAGGCGAGCAGAGCGTCAGACGTCCTCGCCTGGGCCGGCCGTTACCGTGTTGGTGATGATCCCCAGAGGGGTTCCCGCTGCGGCGCCACAGCGGCGCACAGCGGGACGACTAGGTCCCTCGTCCATTTTCAAGTCTCCGAATTCATCCGGCGGCCAGCAGGTTCAGCCGCCCGGCGGTGGCAGGTCCTCTCCCAACCCTGCGCGCCAGGCGCAAGAGGGTAGGGAAAAGATGCCCGTGGACAGATATGCAACGTTGGTCCGGCCCCTCGGTTGCAGCCGGATCGGCAGGTTTGATGTCCCAGTGGCATTCGAACCCGCCGCCGATCTTCGGCCGCCAGCGGCACACGAGTTGGGGGCGGCGGGCCCGCGATGACCTGCCGCCAGCCGGTGCGATCGCCGTGTTGGCGTTGCAATGCACGAGCGCGAGCGAGCTTGCCGCAGCCTGACGCGCGCTTACGATTTTGGATTTTGCGGTCTTTGCGAACATTGCCCACCTCACACTCCGCTTATCGCGGCTGGCGGGCGAAAGCGGCCGGCTTAAGCGCAGCCGCCCGCGCGGCCGGCATTGCCGCGATCGGTCCTGAGCTGTTGTGGCGCTGCAGGTCGGGCCGCGTCGGCCGCCGCCGCATCGCCAAAGAAGGTACTGCCCATTTGCTGGTCGTTACGGTTTAAATAATGACCGGAGCTTGCACATCCGGCCGACGCCGGCTCAGTTAGGCATCGCCGCCGATAAAGTCAACCGTTATAATGCATCCACCCGGGAGGTTGATCGCCATCCTCCCGCCAGGATGGGAGCGACGATGCGCCACGGCAATCACCCGGAAATCGCCAAGCGTCTCAAGCGCGCCGACGGGCATTTGTGTAAAATCATCAAAATGATCGAAGAGGGGCGGCCATGCCCGGAAGTTGCGCAGCAATTGCAGGCGGTCGAGAGCGCGATCGAGAACGCCAAAAAGGCGCTGATCCACGACCATATCACCCATTGCGTCAACCGCTCGCTGCGAGCAGCCGGCCCGGCAGGGCGCTCGGCGCTGCGCGAGTTCAAGCTCGTTGCGCGCTATCTGTGAGAGCGTCCGCTCCGCTTGCAGGAGCTTGCAAGTCCGGCAGGGTCGTGAGGGCTTGTCCGGCCGCCTTTACGACAACCCCCGGATAGGTACTCCGAAGGCCTGCAGGATCAGGAACAGGTTGAGCGCCAGCACGACGACGGTGCCCAACAGCGCGGCCAGGTTGGTGGCTCGCGAGTTCGCGAAGACACCCATGATGTCGGCGCGGCGGGTAAACATCACGAGCGCGACCATCGGCAGCGGCAGCGCAATCGAAAGCAC
>JASHRR010001521.1 GCA_030037185.1 Xanthobacteraceae bacterium
AGAAATTCGCGCGGCCCGTAGGACGCCCATTTCTGCACCACCAGCAACCGGCTGGCGCCGGCATCGCAGGTCGCGATCGTGTCGCGCGGCATCACCGCACGGGCGGCCGCGACGGCGGCCTGCGGAGAAAGGCCGGCGGCGGGCGTGTTGAGCGCGTTCGACACCTGGTCGCGAAATTTTTTCGCGGCCTTCGCGCCCCATTCGGCGCCCTCGGGCGCGAGCTCCGCCAGCCTGCCGATCAGCCCCTTGAGATCGCCGACGATCTCCGGGTCCGCCGGAACGAAACCGTCGACGGTGGGGATCGAGGCGAGCGACAGCACGGGGATTTTGTACGGCCAGGGTTTCGGCTGCAGCTCCACGGCATCAAGGCCGATGGTGATGATGAGATCGGATTCATTGACCAGTTCACGCTCGATCAACCCGCCGATGATGCACCCGGCGCGCAAAGGATGGTCCTCCGCAATCGCGCCCTTGCATTTGGTGGTGGTGAGCACCGGAGCGCCGAGCTTTTCGGCGAACGCAACAAGCTCGGCGGCTGCGTTGCACCAGTAGACGCCGAGACCCACGAGCAGCACCGGTCGCCGCGCGCGTTTGAGCACATCGAGCGCCGGCTTGAGATCGGCGCGATCGGGAGGAGGAAACACCAGGTTGGCAACCAGCGGCGGCTCGGCGACATCATCGCCGGCGTCTCGCGTGGTTTCGCTCTGCGGCAATTCGAAATGCACCGGGCCGGGCGGCGCCCCGGTCGCGGTGCGCATTGCGCGCCGCACCTGCTGGCGCACCACCTTTGCATCGATCGTGGTGCCCCATTTCACGATCGGCTCGTAGATCGCGAGCTGATTGAGCCGTTGCCGCAGCCCGATCTCATAGGTCGGCCGCGAGTAAGAGTCGGTGATGGCGATCAGCGGCGAGCGGTCGAGATAGGCATGCGCCACGCCGTTGACCATGTTGGTGGCGCCGGGCCCGCGGGTCGACAGGCAGATGCCCGGGCTGCCGGTGATGTCGCCCCAGGTCGAGGCAAGCATCGCGCCCGCCACCTCCTGCTTCATCAGCACAAACCGAATCTGACGCTGCCGCGCCGCTTCCATCAACTCGACCGATTCGCCGCCGGGATGTCCGACGATGAACGGCGTGCCGGCATCCTTGAATGCGGTTGCGAGCACTTCGACGGTCGTGGACATTCGGCACCCTCCGATCAATTTGCAGCCACCCAACTTAGAGCAGATTCCGATCGTTTTGAATCACTCTTTACACCGGCCTGTCAGCTTTGTTGCAGCCAGCAATGCCGGGCCGCTGCGCCGATAAGTCGCCTCAATCATCCCACGCTCGAAATTTAGCCAAATAGCCGCTAAACGGAATGATACGCCCAGGTGTTATTAATGATACGGCCGGAGTGTTATTATAGCTCAAAATCATCATTACGGCATAAAGCTCGAGCGGTTTCATCGACAATCCATTGTGGCGACAAAGGCCAAAACATATTGCGGATATGAGCCAATACCCGGCCGGCAAGGCGCGGCTGCGGCGCAAAATTCGAAGCGATGGTGACGGCGCCGGAATCGGCGGAAATCGGCAAGGCCGAACACGGGTACCGGCCAATCACCGTCGAGGCGGTGACGCTCTTTAAGAAGGACATGCCGCGGTCCCGGAGGGTGGAGACGGCGCAATCCGGCGCCGCCGAAGCGCTCTATGGACTGGGGGGGGGGCGGCGCTCGGCCGGCGCGAGCAGGAATTGACCCTCGCCAATCGCGGGCTGGTCTGGCAATTTAGGCGGTTCCTGCCGGTCCAGCGCGGCGCTCTTTGCGTGGCTTTCGGCGCGTTTGCGCCCTCGCCCGCCCTTTGGGCAGGTTCTCACAAGTCGTTGATTGCACGCGCGGCCGCAGCCGATGAAGACGGGCAGGCGTCATTGGCTGTTCATATGACGGAGCGTCCACGCCCCTGCTGCGACATCAGCCGGCGAGCACCGCCCTGCGCCCGGTCGGCGAAACTCGACTGACGCGGCGTGTGCGCATGTTGGTAGGTGTTGTTGCCGGGCGCTTGCCGATTTCCTCGAGTGCCGCTGCCGGCGCAGCCGACGCCGGCTACGCGACCAGTCTCATTTCCAATGCAGCAGGCGCGAGCGGGCATTGCACAACCGCTCGTTCGTGCGTCCGAAGTGCTGAATTGACCCTTGAGCTTTGGGCCATCAACCCGTCCATTCGCAAAAATGTGCTCGACAGGCTCAAGCGATGTTCCAGCGCGAGAACGCCAACATGGGGCGAAGCGATCGAGCGTCCACCAGGCGCAATCGAGATCGTCGGCAATGACGCCGGGGCCCGGCGATGCATGCGGTCAGGCCCGTGCAGCGGCAGCGGGCGAGGCCCCGTATCTTGGCAAGTCCGGTAAAGGTGTTATGACGTCAACATGAGCCGTCTTAACGGGTGCAGTCGGCGGTGAGCTGAGCCGGCCGGCCTTGACCGGATGGGATGGCGAGCCGAGAATTGCCGACCGATCAGCCTGCCAGAGGAGAGTCATGTCGACACGCCGCCCGCCGCACGATCCGGATCGCCGCAAGTTCCTCAAAGGCGCGACGCTTGCGGGCGCTGCGGCCGTGACACCGCCGGTAGCGGCCGCCGCGCAGGGTGTCGCGCCGCGAGCGAACCTCAAGGCAGCTGCGCCAGGCCCGATCCAAACCGCGCTTGAGACCTCGCCGCCCGGGAAAGATCCGCAGACCCAGAGCACGAGCGGCGGCGACTTCATGGTCGACGTGCTGAGGACGCTCGACATCGATTATCTTGCGATGAACTGCGCCTCGAGCTTCCGCGGTCTCCACGAAGCCGTCATCAACTATGGCAGGAACGTCAAGCCGGAAATCCTCACCTGCAACCACGAGGAAATCGCGGTGGCGATGGGCCATGGCTATGCGAAAATGGAAGGCAAGCCGCTCGCCATGATCTGCCACGGGGTGGTCGGCCTGCAGCACGCCACCATGGCCATCTACAACGCCTGGTGCGACCGGGTGCCGGTCTATTGCATCGGCGGCAACATCCTGGAAGCCAACAAGCGCGGCAGCAGCACGGCCGAGTGGGTGCATTCGGCGGTCGACATTGCGGCCGGCGTTCGCGACTGCACCAAATGGGACGACCAGCCGGCCTCGCTGCAGCATTTCGCCGAGTCGGCAGTGCGCGCCTACAAGATCGCCACGACCCCGCCGATGGGGCCGGTGCTGCTCTCGCTCGACGCAGAATTGCAGGAAAATCCGATCAAAGAGGCGCAAGACCTGCATATCCCCAAGTTGTCAAAGGTGGTGCCGCCGCAGGCCGATTCGGGCGCCATCGCCGAGGTCGCAAGACTCCTCGTCAACGCCGAGGCCCCCCTCATCGTGGTCGACCGCATGGCGCGCACGCAAGCTGGAATGGAACGCCTCGTCGAGCTTGCCGAGGTGCTGCAATGCGCCGTGATGGACCGGTTCGGGCGCACCAACTTCCCCTCGCGCCATCCACTCAACCAGACGTTCCGGCGCAACGCGGTGGTCAGCCAGGCCGACGTGATCCTGGCGATCGAGATGAACGATCAGTGGGCAGCACTCAACGCCTTCCACGACCGCATCGTGCGCACCTCCCAACCGCTCTACAAGCGGACCGCCAAAATCATCTCGCTTGGCCTGCGCGACATGTATCTCAAGGCCAACTATCAGGATTTCGGCCGCTTCTCCGATACCGACATGTCGGTCGCGGGCGACGGCGAAGCCTCTCTCCCGGCGCTCACCGAGGCGGTCAAGAAGTTGATCGACGGCAGCCGCAAGTCCGCCTATGACGCGCGCGGCAAGCGATATGCGGCAGCGCGCCTCGCCATGCTGGAGCAGGCGAAGTCCGATGCGACGATCGGCTGGGATTCGACCCCGATCACCACCGGTCGGATGTGCGCGGAGGTCTATGCCCAGATCAAGGACGAGGACTGGTCGCTGGTCGGCAGCACCATCGGCAACGCCTGGCCGATGCGGTTATGGAATATCGACAAGGTCCATCGCTGGAACGGCGGCTCGGGCGGTGCCGGCGTCGGCTACAATGCGCCGGCCTCGCTCGGCGCCGCGCTTGCCAACAAGCGCCGCGGCCGCCTGACCGTGACGTTCAACGGCGACGGCGATCTTCTCTACGTGCCGAGCACGCTGTGGACGGCGGCGCACCATCGTATCCCGCTGCTTTACATCGTGCAGAACAATCGCGCCTATCACCAGGAATACATGTACCTGCAGGCGATGGCGAACCGGCACGGCCGTGGCATCGAGAACGCTCACATCGGCACGACGATCACGGACCCGAACGTCGACTTCGCCACCGTAGCGCGCGGATTCGGAGTCCATGGCGAGGGGCCGATCAGCGACCCCAAGGAGCTGGCGCCGGCGCTCAAGCGAGCGCTCGCGGTCGTTAAGCGCGGCGAGCCGGCGCTGATCGATGTCGTAACGGACCCGCGGTGACGCGGAATTCCCTCTGCCGCCGGCGAGCGAGGGCTGGGCAGGTCGCGGGGAACGCGCACGTTTTCTGCAATCTCATCCTCGAGCGAGGTGTTTTTGATGCGTAAAGTCCTGAACCTGTTCGCCATGACGGCGGCGGTGGCAAGCCTGTGTTCGCCCGGATTTGGCGGCTTGGCCAGCGCCCAGGACGTCCCGGCGGGAGACGCCGTCAATGGCAAGCGGCTCTATCTTGCAACCTGCTTCGCGTGCCATGGGCGCTCCGGGCAAGGCGGCGCCATGAACGGTCCGGCGCCGATCCTCGCCAGGACCGCCATGCCGTTCGACGGCTTCAAGGCCCAGCTTCGCGAGCCCGTCAGCGACATGCCAGCTTACAGTAAAGCCGTCATGTCGGATCAGCAGATCGCGGATATCTACGCATTCGTCGAGACGTTGCCTGGGCCGCTGCCGGCCAAGGATATGGCGATCTTCAAGGACTGAGCCTGCCGCCCGCGTCGGGAGGCAGGCCGGCGGCGACGTTGCGCGTTGTCTCCGCAGTTTCCAAAACCGACCGCGAAACTTGCGGCATCGGCGCGCCCGTTTTGCGTGAAGGCGCAGTGCAGCTCGCAGCAGCATCTCTTCCAGTGGTGGCCGGGCTTGTTCCGGCGACCGCGATTATTTTTCACTCTGCTGCTAGGTTACCGCGGCTAACCGGCGACACCGCCGGCATGCGATGCGAAATGAATCATCCGGTCAACCGCCGGAGCCGGGCAAGAAACACCTTATGTGAAAGGCCTTCTGTCCATCGAGGTCGAAGGTCCACCAATACCAGACCGTCGCGTAGCCGAGCCGGTTCGGCTCATCAATGACGGCCTCGGCCGGGACGTCATGCCATTCGCCTTCAATTCGCACCTTATAGTGGTTGCCGGCGATGTCCCATTCATATTCCGCCGGGTGTCCGTCGGCGGTAGCGCAGCAGCCTTGACCCGTCTTGTCCTTCAGACCCTCAATCCATTTTCGTATTGCCGGATCAACATTGCTGTATTGGCCGTAATCCCTGGCGGCGGCGTCCGTCGCAAAGGCGACGCTGGCAAGCAGTGCGATCGCCAGGAGGGGCCATCTTATCGCATTCGCAATCATAGTTTGACCCCATGTGTCCCGCACCTGCCCGCCGTTGATCTCAACGAAGTGAAGCGAGCCGCGTTCCACGCGGCAACGCCCGGCGGGGGGAACTGAAGGATCGTTTTGAGCGCGACGGAGATTGCCGGCAATGCTCCTGTCTAGCCTCCCGGCATTGCCGCGGCGGCCGTGCGCCGCATCAGGAGGGCGCTGCCAGGAGCTTGACGGCCGTGCTCACCAGCTCGGAAAGATTGCTCGCCTTAAGTTTCTGCTTGAGCTGAGAGCTGACGTTGACGACGGTTTTGTAGCTTACGTGGAGTTCATCGGCGATCCGATCATAGGCCTTGCCATCGGCGAGCAGCGCCAGGACTTGCAACTCGCGCGGGGTCAGGTCTGACAGCGGATTGCGGCCTGCCACGCGCGAACCGGCGAGCGCCACCTTCACGGCCAGCTCGCTGTCGAGGTAAGGCACTCCGCTCGCGGTCTGCTGCACCGCTTTGACAAGCTGTTCCGACGCGGTGTCCTTGAGCACGTAGCCCGTCGCCCCCGCCTCCAAGGAGTGCGCGACGATCATCGCATCATTGTGCATGCTGAGCACCAGGATGCGGGCGCGCGGATTGTGGGTGCGAATGCGGCGAATAAGGTCGAGTCCGCCGAGGCCCTTGCCGCGGATGGCGAGGTCAACGACGATAACGTCGGGCTGGTGGCGCCGATAGAGTCTGTAGCCGGCGACAAGATCGCTGGCGGTCAGCACCGGTTCCATGCCGGCGTCCTCCAGCACGCGCCGGCAGCCCTGCAGCACGATGGGGTGATCATCGATGATGAGAACTGTGGTCATGGGGTGCCAGCGCGTGACTCTAACGCTTTATATCCGGCGGCGCCATTGCGGGGCGCCCTCGCCCGTCCGCAGCCTGCGCCGCACCGCTCGATTGTGACAGCGGGATGACGATGCGCACGCAAGTGCCGCAGTCGTTGCCTGCTTCAATCGCGAACTCGCCGCCGAGCGCCTGAACGCGTTCCTGCATGCCGCGAAGTCCGAAACCCGGTGCCTGGCCGGCCGCAATGCCGAGGCCGTCGTCGCGCACGGTGAGTTGCAGCCATGCCCCTTCACCTCGCTCGGCTTGCGGGGAGAGGCCGGGTGAGGGGGTGCCCGCGCCGGTCCGAGCTTGCAGGGGCGCTCCCGCGCCCCAACCCTCTCGATCGCCCGTCGACCACGCCAAGCCAGGAGAGCGAGCAGCGACGCCGGACGTTCGCTGATCTCGCCCCCCAGGTTGAGCCGACCGAGAATGCGCACCGCCGCACACCGCCACCCTCACCTCGATCGACTTCGCATTGGCATGGCGAATCGCATTGGTCAGGCTTTCCTGCACGCAGCGATAGAGCGTCAGGTCCACAGTGTCGTCGTAGCTTCGCTCGAGCGTTTCGACATCGTGTGCAAAGGCGATATGCGGGTGCTCCCGCGCCCGACCGCGCACCAGCTCGGCGATAATTTCACGCAACGGCAGATGGCCGAGGGCCATCGGCCGTAGGCGGTTGAGCATGCTGCGGTTGATGCCCTGCAGGTGATCGACGATCGCGGCGAGATCGCGGGCGCGCCCCGCCACCGTCGCCGCGGCGGGCTCCGGCAACCTGAGCGCCATTTTTGCGATCGACGCCGCGTTGGCCTTGAGGCCGAACAGGCTCGGCCCGACCTCATCGTGCAGCTCAAGCGCAGTGCGCCGGCGCTCGTCGTCCTGGGCGGTGATCATGCGTCGATTGAGCGCGATGTTTTCGGCGCGGGCGTCGTCGAGCGCACCCGCGAGCGCGTTGAAGCGATCGACGATGGCGGCGAACTCGAGCACCTTCGGGCGAGCGAGCCGCACCTTGTAGTCGCGCCGCTCCAGGCCCCGCAAACCGGTCGCCAGCGCGGTGAGCGGGTCGAGCACGCGGCCGAGCACGAGATGGAGGATGCCAACGATCATGAGCACGGTCACTGCAGCGACCGCCGCAAGCGCGATGCTGTTCTCCCACACCTCCGCGATTTCGTCTCGCGGCTCGCTGACGATCTCCACGGTACCGATGGTCCGGCCGCCGCTGACGACCGCCACCTCGTACCGCTCGACCGGCGGGCCGATCAGCATCGCGAACCAGGCCGGAGCGGCGGCACGGCTGTCCTCGCGCGGCTCGGTTCGCTCCGCGGCCTGATCGGAAACCGGTTGCCCGGCTGCGTCGCGCACCGCGATGCGCACATGGCGCAAGAATCGCAATTGACCTGGCAGGGTCTGCAGGAATTGTTGCGCCGGGATTCCCTGTTGGACGAGCTCGACGGTTTCGTTGGCCATCAGCTCGGCGAGCCGCATGGATGCGGCGATCTCGATTCTCGTCGAAGCGCCGGCCTTGAAGATGATGATGCCGCCGGCAATCGACGCGGCAACGAGACTGATCGCGATGAACACAATGAGAATCTGGGTTCGCACCGAACGGCCGAACCACACGAGGTTCAATAGACCAACACGCCACGGCGCTGCCGGTCTGCCGATATCATCCAAGTCGGCGCCAACGGATGTCACTTTCTTGAGCCCACTTCCTTTACGCATTTTACTCCGCCTATGGTGTACACGATCATGGGCGAAGTTCTAGCGACGGCCAGTCGCGCCCCGAGGTTAGCCAAAGGCGCGGCACTTGCTGGCCTGCCCCCGACCTGCCAACCCTCCACCGAAAAGCGAGGGAGGAGCCGAAGATGTTCGATCCGCGCACAGCCATGATTGCGGGCTTGGCGGTTGTGCCAAGCTTTGCTTGGCGACCGGCGGTCAACTAAATTCGCCTGGAGGGTCGCGCGAGCGTGAACCGGATGAATCGGCTGCTTGAAGGAATTCGCGTCCTTGATTTGACCAACGTGCTGGCGGGGCCGTTCGGGGCGTATCAGCTTGCACTGCTTGGCGCCGACGTCATCAAGGTTGAGGCGCCGCATGCCGGCGATCTTGCCCGCCAGCTCGGCGCCGACGCAGATCTCAATCATCAGCTGATGGGCGCCTCGTTTCTTGCCCAGAACGCCGGCAAGCGGTCGGTGACGGTCAATCTCAAGAGCGAGGCCGGCAAGGAGGTGTTCCGCCGGCTGGTGCGGTCAGCCGATGTGGTCATGGAGAATTTTAGGCCCGGGGTGATGGCGCGCCTCGGGCTCGGCTACGAGACCTTGCGCCAACTGACGGCGGGTCTTGTTTATTGCGCCATATCGGGTTTCGGGCAGGACGGGCCGCTCAAGGACAATCCGGCCTATGACCAGATCGTGCAGGGCCTGTCGGGCGTCATGAGCGTGACAGGCGATGCAAAGACGGCGCCGCTGCGGGCCGGCTACCCGATCGCCGACACCATCGGCGGCCTGACCGCGGCGTTTGCGATCGCTGCCGCCCTGGTGCGCCGAGGGCGAACCGGCGAGGGCGAGTTCATCGATGTATCCATGCTGGAAGCGACGCTCGTTACGATGGGCTGGCAGGTTTCCAACTGGCTGATCGCAGGCATTCGGCCGCAGCCGCTTGGTAACGAGAATATGACCGCGGCGCCGTCGGGAACGTTCGCTACCGGCGACGGTGCGCTCAACATCGCGGCCAACCAGCAGGAGCAATTCGAGGCGCTGGCGCGGCTGATCGGCCGGCCGGATCTTGTCGCCGATCCGCGCTTTGCCGAGCGCGAAACGCGAAAGCGTCATCGGTTTGCTCTCAAGGCCGAGATCGAAACCGCGCTGGCGCAGAGGTCAGCCCGCGAATGGTCGGCGCTGCTCAACGCGCACAGCGTTCCGGCCGGCGAGGTGCTCGATGTTCCAGCAGCGCTCGCGCACCCGCAGGTGGTGGCGCGCGGATTGGTGAAAACATTCGATGCGGCGCCCGGCCTGGCGAGACCTGTCGCGGTGGTGCGTTCGGGGTTTCGGCTCAGCAGCGGCGATCCCGCACCGGCGATGCCCCCGCCACGGCTCGGCGTCGATACCCAAGAGATTCTCGCCGCGCTCGGTTATGATCGAGAGGAGATTGCGGCGCTGCGGCGGGAGCGGGCGATCTAAACGCGGGAAGGCGCCCCCGTTTGCCGCACCCGCCGGCGATTGCCGGCATCGCTCAACGTCGCGGTTGCCTTCGAGCCGGGACTGGCGGCCGCGGTGGCTCAGGAGGAGGCATCAAGTCAGTCATCGCCGCCTGATCGCCGGGCGGCGGCAGCTCGAGCACGACCCTTTCGCGGTCCTTCACCAGGGTCACCTCGCGAGTCTTGACGGAGCGCAGTGCCCAGCCCTCATGATCCTCCCCCAGTCGCAGACGCACGATATCCCGCGTCGCCGGATTGAGGAAAATCCCAATGCTCTCGCTGCTGCCGAGAATCGTACCGAGCAACGTGATCGAGGGCCGGTCCGGCTCCTTCGGCTTTTGCGGCGTCCGAGCCGCCACCGGGGCCACATAGGTCGGCGTGGCGGGAGGCGGCGGGCGGCGCGAGGGCGAAAAAATCGGCCGCTCCCGCGTGATCGACAATTGCTTGAGCGGCAGCGCCCAAAGCGGGTTGCCGCCGGGCGCAGGACGCTCGAGCGCGGCATCCGCGGACGGCGCTGCGGTCCGCACAGGGGTTGGTGCGGAGTTGGCGGCGTCATCGGATGATGGCCCGGTGTGGGCAATCCCGACATAGGCCGCGATGGCGCCGAGCACCGCAATGGTGGCCGGCAACGGATGTATCCGGCGCAATTTCATTTCGCCCCCTGCCACTGCCCCGAAACCGAAATGACGAGCCGTAATTTGCCCTGCGGAGTAGTCGCAGCCGCAGCCGGGCCTTGCGCTACCAGCTGATCGACGAACAGGAACGGCATCCCGGCCTCAAGGTCATACAGCAACTGCTGCAGCGCCGGCTGCTCGAGCTCGCAATTCACCGTGACGCTGACAAAACCATCCTTGGACTGCGGGCCGTCCAAGTCCACCTGCGTGTACAATATATTTCCGCCGACCCGCGTGATCGAAGCCGCGACTCGCTGCAAGAGGTTGGCACCGCCGACCGTGACGGTGGCGCCGTCAAGCAGGGGCGAGCCGCTGGTGAGCGTATCAGCCTGCTTGCCTCGGCCGCGAGGAACCGTCGGATTGCGGCCTTCCAGCTGACTCAAGACGGCGGCGGTCGCCGCAACCGCATCGCGACGTTGCAGAATTTCCGCTGCCGTGGTCCAGGCCATGATGCCAAACGCCATCACCACGCCGGCATAGAGAATCGAGGCGCCGGTCGGAAAGCGTGTCAGGAAGATCGCGAAAAGATTCGACATGCTCACGTGCCCACCGCAAAAATTGGCTTGATCTGGGCCTCGATGTGAAATCTTTCACCGGGCTCGCCTGGTGTGCGCGTGGTCGGCGCGTAGAACTTCGCATGCGTAAAATGGGGGGACTGCTCGATCAGCCCGATCAGGCCGGCGGCGTCGCGGGTCACGCCGACAATCTGCAATTTGTCGACCTCGATGCGAAGCTCGGTGACATAGGTGTGATCGGGAAGGATCTGCGACAATGCCTCGATCACGATCACATTCGATGGTGTCGACTGCTTGCGGCGTTCCAGCATGCGCTGCGCCGAAGCCGTGAATTCGGGGCTGGTGCGCAACGCTGCCCGCCGTGCGGCGATTTTCTGCGAAAGCGCGAGCTGTTCTGCATCCAGGCGGTCAAGAGCAAAGGCCGAATAGCCCATCGTGATCGCCGCCGCGAGCCCGCTGATCAGAAACAGCATCACCAGCGCACGCCGGATACGGTCGATTTCGAACATGCCGCGCGCCCGCTGCTCGAACACCTTGATGGGTGCCGAATCCGGCTCGGCGCCGGTCGGCACGGTCGACAGTGCGACCGACGCCACGCCAACATCGGCGATCGCCTGTACATAGGGCGCAACAAGCGCTCGCGCGGTTGCGGCGATCACGAGCTCGATCCGATCGTTCGGCCGATCAGTCGGCGGCGTCCAGGCAAAGACCGCTTCGCCCGGCGCCCAAGGCGTGAGACGGTCAATCTGGCCGCGCACGATGCCATCCAGAAATTCGACGGCGCGTTTGGGCAACTCCAGCGGGCGGAACAGGAATCTATTCGCCTGCAGAACGATCTCTGCGCGGCTGCCGCGCAACATGTTGGCCCAGTCCGCCGGCAGGCGATCCTTGATCGCGCCGCCCGCGATGCGAACGCGGTGATCGGGTAGACTCGCTTGTCGGCCCGCCGCTGCTGCATGCAGCCTGAACGTATCAGGCGCCTCCTCGATGATCCGTACCTCGTGATTGGACTGCAGCTGATGGAGTAGCCCGTTGACGGTGCCGGCAACGGCATCAATCCATCGATAAAAGCCTTCCCGAATTGGAGCTAGGATGTTCATTGTAGTCCCCCCGGCGTTCCCGCTCCTCCGCTGGATGCAAGTGTGTCAGCATACTACGGAACAGGCAAGGCAGGACACAAATGTCAATAATGTTAGAGAATTCGGCCTCGGCTCACGGCGCGTGAAGGAGGTGCGGATCGCCGCGATCGCGCGCCGGGCCCCGTCAAGTTGACGGCGCGTTACGTGCCGCCACTTCGATCCCTCCCGTCAGCCAGTTCACCCGCACCTCAAACCCGACGCCGAGGCGCGACAGCACAATAGTGCCGCCACATGACATGCCGGTGGCAAAAAAGCTGATGGTCGAGCGGGCGGGGCGCTCGTTGCAGGTGAGCGGCAACAGCGCCTGGAAGGAGACGTCGTCGGGAATTTGCAGGACCCGGCCGGTCGCTCCCGACCGGATCACGCGTGCGGGCGCATCGACTTGCGCATTGATCCGAGCGCTTCGCCGCATCGCAGCGGTGCGGTCGGCCTTGAGAAGCGCTGCGGCTTCGACGGCGAAAGCCGCAAGCCGCTGACGCGAAGTCGCCCGCGGCACAAGGGGCAACAGCACCGCCGCAAGCATCGCCACAATGGCGACGACGGCGACGATTTCGAGAAGGGTGAACCCCGCGGTAAACTTTGTCCGCTGCCTCACGCCGTCACTCGACGCTCGCGGTAGATATATCGGCGGCGGTGCCGGTTCCGCCCTCCTGTCCGTCGGCGCCGAATGAAACGATCTCATAGGCGCTGCGTTCTCCGGGCGAGCGATAGACGTAAGGCTTGCCCCAAGGATCATTCGGCACGTTGCCGCCTTTCAGATAAGGGCCATTCCACGCCGTCAATCCCGGTGCCGGCTTGACAAGTGCGGCCAAACCCTCCGACGAGGTCGGGTAGCGCCCCGCATCCAGATAGAACAGATCAAGCGCGCTCGAGAAGCTCTGAATCTGGATTTTGGCGGCTTTGACCTTCGATTCGCCCAGATAACTGAGCACCCGCGGGCCGACCAGCGACATGATCAGGCCGATGATGGTTATGACGACCAGCATTTCCACGAGCGTGAAGCCACGCTGGCCGCGAACACGGGAGTACCGGCGTCTTGCCGGGCCGATTTGCGTTTCAGAGTGTCTCATTTTCGGAGCCTGTGGTTTGTCATCCGATCAACTCATCCGATGACTTGGGTGATGGACAGGAGAGCGGTCATAACCGAAACGATAAGACCGCCGACGACGACGCTGATCGAAATAATAGCGAGCGGGCCGACGATTGCCACTACCCGGTCGAGGCCGCGCTGCAGCTTGGCCTCGTAGAACTCTGCAATCCGCACCGAGAGCGTAGGCATCTGGCCGGTTTCCTCGCCGATACGAAGCATGCGAATCGCCATCGGCGGCAGGATCTCGGCGGCCGCCAGCGCATCTGATAATTTGCCGCCGTGCCGCACGCGATCCGCTGTCGCCATCCATGGCGCCGCTCTTCCGGTGACCGCCATGATATCCACAAGGATCCGCAGCGTCGCCGTGAGCGTCACATCGCTGCTTAAAAGGATGCCCAAATTACGGCAAAACAGGGCAGCCCGGTAGAAATTGAAGATGGTCGAGATGCCGGGCAGGCGCGATATCTCGGCGACGATCGCCGCGCGCACGGTCTTGCGGCGCAACAGGGCCCATGCGCCCACCATCAAAGCGATCGCCGCTACCGCCAGCGCGGTGGCGTTGCCGCGCACGAATTCTGAAACATCGAGGAAAGTCGAGATTGCCGAATCGCCTTTGGCGCCAAAGTCGCGCAGCACCGAGGAGAACTGCGGCAGCACGAACAGAAGGAAAAAGATCAGCACGCCGACTGCCGCCAGCAGAACGAATGCGGGGTATTGCAGTGCGTCGGTCAATCGGCGGCGCAATGCCTCCGCACGCGCCCGTTCGGCAGCGATCAATTCGAGAATCTGGCTGAGCTTGCCGGACGTTTCGCCAACCTGCACGAGGGCGATATAGATTGGCGGAAACAGCGCCGGATGCTTGCCGACGGCTTCGGCAAAGCTCTCGCCGGCCAGGATGCCGGCCCGAATCCTCCCGACGACTGGATGCAGTCGCCCGATGTCGGTATCGCTCGCGAGCAGTTCCAGCGCGTCGTCGAGGCGTGCCCCTGCCTTGAGAAGCAGCGCCAGGTCGCGGGTGAAAACGGTAACATCTTCGGCACGGGGTTGGTTGAACAGTGCGATCGTCGCACGCGAGACCCCCGCTACGCCGTCGTCCGCAACCGTTTCGACCGGCATGAGGCCGAGATACTCGATCCGGCGGGCCACCTCGGCCGCGGTCGGGGCCGACAGGGAGCCGTTGACGACCTCGCCATTCTGGGTGATCGCGCGATAGCGGAAATTCGGCATGGCTCACCGTATCGTGGTCACGCGCAGCACCTCGCTGGAGGAGGTTATTCCGGCCCGACATTTGGCTACGCCGTCGTCGACCATCGTGGTCATCCCGGCCAGCACCGCGGCCCTGTCGATGGCATTGCCGTCAGTTTGGGCGTTAATAAGGCTGCGTACGGTCTCCTCGATCTTGAGGACCTCGAACACGCCGACCCGTCCGCGGTAGCCGGTGCCGCCGCAGCGCTCGCAGCCTTTGGGTTGGTAGGTCGCTTCGCCCGGCTTGAAGCCGAGTGCACGCAGGCGGGGATCATCAGCGAAGTCGGCCAGCCCGAGGTCGCGCTTCGACTTGCAGCGCTCGCACAGCTGGCGCACCAGCCGCTGGGCGATCACCGCGCGCAGCGTCGACTTGAGCAAGAAGCCCTCGACGCCGAGGTCGAGCAGGCGCGGCACGGCGGCAGCCGCGGTTTCGGTATGAAGGGTGGTCAGCACCAGGTGGCCCGTCAAGGCAGCATGCACCGCGATGTGAGCGGTCTCCGAGTCGCGCACCTCGCCGACCATGATGACGTCTGGATCCTGGCGCACGAAGGCGCGCATGGCGGCCGCGAATGTCAGTCCGATCGAGGGCTTTGCCTGGGACTGGTTAACGCCCGCAATCTCGTACTCGACCGGGTCTTCGATGGTAAGGATCTTGCGGGTGGGCTCGTTGAGGATCGACAGGACGGTTGCCAGCGTCGTCGTCTTGCCGCTGCCGGTCGGTCCGGTGACCACGATCATGCCGTGGGGCAATCTGAGCAGATCGCGCAGCTTTTTTTCGTCGGGCGGCAGAAAGCCGAGCTTTTCGATGGCGAGGAGACCGCGGTCCGTCGGCAGCAGGCGGATGACTGCGGACTCGCCGTGCTGCGTCGGCATGATGGCGACGCGGATGTCGAGGTCGGTCTTGCCCACATGCAGCTGAGCCGCGCCGTCCTGCGGCAGGCGGCGCTCCGCGATATTCAATCCCGACAGAATCTTGATGCGGGAAATGATGGCCTGGGGCAGCGCCCCGGCCGGCGGCGGTATCGCGCGCAGCAGCCCGTCGATGCGCAGGCGCACCGTCAGCCCGGACCTGAACGGCTCGATGTGAATATCGCTGGCACGCAGCTCCACCGCCTTTTCCAACAGATCGCTCACCGCGCGAACGACCGGGGCGCCCGACGCGAGATCGCGCAAGCTCTCGATGTCGTCTTCGCGCGCATAGCTTACGGCCCGGCTGGCTTCCGGCGCGCCGACATCGCTGCCGAGGCGCTGGTCGAGGGCGGTTTCGATATCCTCGAAAGAGGCGACCCCAATCGGCACGTCGCGGCCGAGCACGATAGCGGCAGCGCGGGCTGCCGCAGAGTCACTCGGATCGGCCACCGCCAGCGTCGGTTCGCCGTCGGCGGACTGAAACGGGAACACCAGCATTTCGCGCAAGAAGCGCTGGGAGAAGCGCTCGGCCAGCGGCTCACCCGACAACAGGTCCTGCAGGGAGATACGAGGTACCTGAAAGAACGCAGCCACCTGGTCGGCAAAATCGCTGGCCGAAAGATCGGTCAGCTCCCACAAATTCTGCAGCGCGCGATTGCCCGGCGATGGCGCGGCGCCGTTAAGCACGCTGCTGTCGCCGGAAAGATGATTGTGGTCGCGAAGATAATTCGCGAATTCGTGCGTAAGGTCGGTGGCCATGACGGTGCTTCCGTGGCAGGCAGTATAGACCGGCCGGACCGATTTGCCATGCCTGGCGGCGAGCCGCGGGTCATATGAGAGTTCGCCATCACCTTCTTGCAGCCCCCGCCACCTTTCGCTATATCCGTTGGGTTCGGAGCCGCCCTTACGGTCGAAGCGGGCCGAGCGGGCCGGAGGCGCGGTCAACTCGCCTTCGCGCGTGGAGGAGCCGCCCGCTCGCAACGTTTCGCTGCGGAACCCGACGATAGATCGTGCCAAACGCTCGGTTTGTGCCGGCGCCACCCTTTCCTCCCCCGCAGGCCGGGGGAGGAAAGGGTGGGCGCGTCGGAGGTATGTGGAACCTCCGGCCCCGAGCGTTTGATGCGCCCCTTGGTCCAGCCGCCGGTGCCGCCACACAGGAGAATGCATGGCTTTAGCTACCGCTGCCGCGCCGTCGCGGGAAGACTTTGCTGCGATGCTCGAGGACTCGTTCATTCACGGCAATTTGCAGGAGGGTGCCGTCGTCAAAGGCACCGTCGTGGCGATCGAAAAAGACCTCGCCGTCATCGATGTCGGCCTCAAGACCGAAGGCCGCGTGCCGCTGCGTGAGTTCAACGGGGCGGGGCGGCAGAACGAACTCAAGATCGGCGACACCGTCGAGGTCTACCTGGAGCGGGTGGAAAATGCGTTGGGCGAGGCTGTCCTGTCGCGCGACAAGGCGCGACGCGAGGAAAGCTGGGGCAAGCTCGAAAGAGCATTTCAGAACAACGAAAAGGTCCAGGGCGTCATCTTCAACCAGGTCAAGGGCGGCTTTACGGTCGACCTCGATGGCGCGGTGGCGCTTCTGCCGCGCTCCCAGGTCGATATCCGGCCCATCCGCGACGTCACTCCGTTGATGAATGTCTCGCAGCCGTTCCAGATCCTCAAGA
>JASHRR010001522.1 GCA_030037185.1 Xanthobacteraceae bacterium
GTTCGCGCTGCTTGCTTTCAGGATAATCGCCCGACCGAAGGCAACCGCCCCCAGTGAAGCGCTCAGTAAAAGCCTCTGCGTCTGCCGACCGGAGAGGCAGAACACCAGGATAACTCTTAATTGGTTGGGCAGGGAAGACGGACCCGGGCGGAAGATGCTTAATCCTCACGGTTCGCGGCGACGGCCTTCCGGCCAACGTCCGTGATCCGGAACCTCCGCACCTTGATCGTACCGCCGCCCCCACAGACCGTCTCTACCGCCAGCGTGACGAAACCATCGAACACCATTCCGGCGAGCATCGCGGTAGAAAACCCATACGGCATTAAGATTGCCTCGGTTACACCAAGGTGCCCCGAACGGGCTAATATCTGGAGCACGTGGCGGCGTTCACGGCTAAGGCGTGGTGCGGCTGGTTTCCTGCCGCGGGTGCCTTTTGAACTCTGGGCCATATAAGGATTGACCAAGGCCCCCCGGTCCCTGACCGTCAGCAGCCTAGCGCTCGACCGTGTGAGCCGGAGCGTGGCACGCTGTCATCCTGTCGGGCGACAGTTCCTCCCGTGATGGTAGATTACGGGCAATTCGTTCGTGCGATGGCAGCAGAACCCGATGATTGATGATTGCCCGAGCGCCGCAGTAGAAAACGCCGCAAAGCGAAGCGCGCATCCTTGTCCTTCAGGTCGCACGAGTCATTCGTGCAGGGCGCTGTTCGACGCGTGGCCACGGCCCCCAGCGCAGCCGCCCAGCGGCTTGGACATTGCGGTCAGCTCAGAACAGCGAGGCTGACCCGTTGTCTGCCATGGAAGCCGCCGCCTGAGGTCATTTCGCCTCTTCGGCAGAGCTGCTAATATGAACGCAATCAAGAACGACGGAAGGGGGAGAGCCTATGAGGCGCAAGCCGATCGTCATACTTTTTCTCATTGCGGCTGCGTTGCTGGGCGAAACGCGAACGGGCGATGCGCAATCACCGTATTCATATCAGTGGTGCGCCATCTCGGGCGGGGGAGGTTCCGGAGGCGCGATGTCCTGCTATTACAAGACCTTGCAGCAGTGCTTGGCAACGCTGTCGGGCGTCGGCGGAAACTGCGTCGAGCGCACCTACTCCCATGCGCAGCAAACACGGCTGGTGCGTAATCATCATGGACTTGCCCGAACGGTTCGCGTGAATGCGCCGGAACGACCGTCGCTGGCACCGCCGGTCACAGCCGCGGTTGCAGACGAGCCACCTAAATTGGACGTTACCACGCCCTGCAATGCGGCGGCTCAATTCGCACTCTTGGCCGGGCGGGACAAGGATGCCTGCGTAAATGACGAGCGGACGGCAGAAACCACCTTGACCGAAAACTGGTCGAAATACGCCGCGGACGACAAGAACCAGTGCGTCGGGACCGTGCAGACCGGCGGGCCGTCAAGCTACGTGGAACTGTTGTCCTGCATTGAAGTCTTGCAGGACGCCAAGCAAATTCGCGAAGGGGACCCGCTCATGCGGTCCGACCGGCCGGTCGAGTCTGCGCCTCAATTGATACCTGCTCGCCGTAGGTGATGACTCGCAGCTTGCCGGCGTTTTGTTCAAGCGCAAGGGCTACCGGCCGCTCCTGCTGCCAGCTACTCGCGAAGCGATGTCATCTGGACGAACTCTCCGGCAGCCTCGGAAAATAAGCGCGACATTGGTCTGCCGACGAACCGAGCAAGCTCCGCTTTGACAAGATTTTGGAGCCGCCGCGACGGCCGGCCGCGGCCTCCACACGGCGCCCACGGGCCCGCGGCGCAGGGGAAGACTGTCGGAGCCGAAGGCAAGGCGGGTAGAACGCACAGGGAACAAATCAAGTGACCGTGATCTGTTCCATTACGGGAACCTTTGTAGCGTTCTCGGATTGACGACCAGGGCCCAGCAAGGGACCCTGTTGAATGACGATGCTATCGTGCTGCGGCAACCGGTGGCTTGGCATAATCACCGCCCCTGCACCCGCGCCCCTGCCAACGATCCGGTGCCGCTTTTTCATGGGAGAGAGGCGTTCATGCATTGGATGTTGTCGGCCGGCCTTGCGGCGGCTTGTCTTGCCACTAGCGGTGAGAGCGGATCAGCTTCCCCGGTCGGGCTGTGGCTTACGCAGGACGGAACTAAGATACGGGTAAGCCCGTGCGGCCGTAATTTATGTGGCTTCATCGTGCAGTCCAATTCACCGATCGATCCGGCGACAGGAAGACCGCCTATGGACAAGAACAACACCGATCCGGCAAAACGCAACCGACCTCTGGTTGGAGCCGAGGTTCTGATCTCGATGCATCATCAGGACCCCACCAAGTGGTCGGGACAACTCTACAATGTCAAAGACGGTCAGAACTATTCGGGGAACCTGATCGAGACCAGCCCGTCAAGTATTAGAATTGAGGGCTGCTGGCTCGGAATCTGCGGTGGCGAGGACCTCACGCGGGTTAGGTGATGAGGTTAAACCCGGATGCGCGAGCCCTTGCCGCCTGAGCTTTAGGGACAACTCACGCCGTCAGCCGTGGCGGTGTTCGCGGGCCAGAAGGGCGCGCACCGAGTAATAGATGCGGCGATAGTTTACGCTCGATGCGGCCTACCCGGCGGCTCTTCACGCCGAGATGACACTTTTTGAGGGGGCGCTGGCATTTGTGGCTCCTCCCTTCTCGACCAGCTTGCGTTGAATCCAGACCTCCTCCGCAAGGGGTTAGCGCGCGCGAGTCTCAACCCCACGCAGTTGGGTGATCGGACGTCGCTGCCCCGGCGCCCCGGGCTATCAATCGATTAATGAGCGTTTAGTGCGGAAACGATCAGCGGGTTAACGAACGCTGCCTGCGCTCATTGTTGATGACCACGGCAATTGTCGCAAATAGCTGATATAGCTTG
>JASHRR010001523.1 GCA_030037185.1 Xanthobacteraceae bacterium
TCGATGCGAATCGTGATGCAGTGATGCTGCAGGCGATCGAGCAGAGCGTCGACCAGAGACTTTTTCTGGAACAACTCGTACCAATCGGAGAGTTCGAGATTCGTCGTGATAATTGTCGACACGCGATTGTAGCGCGCATCCATGAGGCGGAAGAAGGCGTTGACTTGTTCCGGCTTGAGAGACAAATACCCCAATTCGTCAATGAGCAAGACTGGCATAGAGCTCAACCGTGTGAGCAGTCGCGCGGTGGATCGATCGGCCAGTGACGCGTAGAGTTCGTCGAGCAGAGCCTGAGCGCTATAGAAACGGCCGCGGTAGCCGTTGAGACAAGCCTGGCGCAGCAATCCGACCCCAAGTCCGGTTTTGCCGGTTCCGGGCGGGCCTATTAACAAAACATTGTCGGCGCGGCGCAGGAATTCCAGCTCGGCAAGGCTTTTGATCTGTCCTTTGTTGACGCCCGGCTGACGTTCGAATGGAAAGGTGTCAAGCGTCCACGGCCATGGCAACTTTGCCTGATCCAGGCGATAGGCGAGGCTGCGTTGGCGCCGTGACGCGGCCTCTTCGCAAAGCAATCGATAGAGCAACTCGGACGCGGGCGTGGCCTCGCGCTCGGCGCGTTCGATCTCGGCATCGAGCGCGGCGGCCATGCCGTGGAAGCGCAACTGGGCGAGCAAGTCTTGCAGCTTGTCACGCATCGTCGTCAGCCTCGGCGTCAAGAGTAAAGAAGTCGCCGATCACTCGTTTGAGAATGAGCTTCTCGAGGCGTCCAAGGTCGAACAGGCCGAACTGCAAAGCTTGTTCGATGGCGGCGAGGAATGGACCGGAGGGATAGGTGCGTTTCAACTCGAGCAGGCGACGCAGGGCGCGGACACCGCGGCCGCGCCCCCGCTGCTTGAGAGCGGCGGCATAGCAATCGAGGCTGGGATGATGGCCAGCCAGGAGTTTTTCTTCCAGCACGGGGCCGCGGCTCACCCGGACCGGGGTCGGATGGTGCTCGGGCACGGTGTGGCGCGCATCGCGCTGTTCGGTGAGCCGCGGATGGTGCGCGATCTCCGTGCCACGCCAGTAGATCCGGATGTCAGCCGGATACTTGTAGACGGTGACCGATCGCCCGACGAAGCGTTCAGGGCTCGAGTAGCGATTGGTATCAACGGAGACGTAACCGTAGAGATCGACAACGCGCTCGAACACCTCGTAGACAGGCGGAAGAGCCCGGGGCAACGGCTGCAGATAAGGCTTCTCGATCAGATAGGCCGCTTCAGGGGACATGCCGAGCACGCGTTTGGGTTTTTGGTTGGCGATATCTCGGCACCACGCCAGCGCCTGGCGGTTCAGATCCGCGAAGCTGCTGAAGCTGCGGGCCGGCAGGAAGTTGGTTTCGACGTAAAAAAACGGGCGCTCGATTCGCCCCTTTCGGTCGGCATGACCGACCGCGTGAGCCTGGAACCGGAAGCCCAGCGTGCCCGCAAAGGCGACCATCTCGGGGGCGATGACGGCGTCCGCGCCGGTGCCGTCAGCGACCATGACACTGGTATTGTCGATCACGCAGACCGGACACGTACCGTCCATGAACCGCGCCGCTTCGAGAAGGAAGTGTTTGGCCTCGAAGCGCGTAAATTTGGAATAGTACTGGACGAACAACCGACGCGAATAAGCCAGCACCAGTCCGGCGCAGTGCGCGGTGACCGGCTTGCCGGCGATCATCATGCGATGTGGCGATGTGTCATGCTGAGCCTCAGCGCCTGGGGCGAGCTGATATTCGCCAGAACGCCGTGGCGGGCTGCGCAATCCCGCGTCTCTGATCCAGCGCGTCAACGTGCTGTAGGATATATGAAGATCATTCTCCTCGGCGAGCAGTTGCTGGACGCGCACGACATTGCCGCATGCACGGATAAACGCGTCCTCGAGTCTGGACAGCGTCTGCGCGTCGCAACGCGATGACGCAACGCTCTCACGATCATGTGCGCGCAGGATGCGGCGCACCGTATTACGCGAGAGCTTGAGCAGACGGCTGATCTCGCGCAGGCTATGACCTTGCGCCTTGAGAACACGCACGCTGCTGCGGATCTCCATCAGGGTCGTGTTCGGCATATCGCTTGATGTCCTGACCAAGGGCTTCAAAGTTCGTCTGAACGAGGGATACCGCAGCGATCAGGTCCTCAGACAACGGACGCAGATTCGGCAATCGCTTGCGCACGCTGTGGATCAGCACATTGATGCGTCGTAATGCTATCTCGCAGCTGCCTTCCGGGCCGTCGCGCAAGCTTTCGCTCAGGCCCTGCTCGATGCTTTCCTCCAGGGCGGCAAGGAACAGATGCGGATGGTCGACCAGACGTTCGCGGGTGAGGCGGCCGGCCTTCTGGTAATGGTCAAACCATTGGCGTAGCTCGCGCGTGGCCAGCGGCGCGTCGGACAGGGCCTTCACCAATCGCTCAGCGTGCTCGCTGTTGGCGCGCGCCAACGGGGCCACCACCCGGCTCGCCGCCCAGCTCGACAGCCGGCCCTCGATCACCGCAACAACAACAGCGTCAGGAAGTCCCGCAAGCAATTGCAGTCGCCGGCTGACCCAGCTGACGTCATGTCCGCTGCGTCGGGCGACCTCGTGCTGCGACAGCCCCAACCCCTGGACCAGTTCACGAACCAGCAGCGCTTCTTCGATCGCCGCCCATGGGCGGCTTTGACTCCGCGCCAGCACGCCGAGCACCACGGCCGCCAGATCGCACGCCCAGCATTCGACCCGGGCGGTATCGCGGCCGAGCCGGCGCAGCGCGGCGATGCGCCGATAGCCGTCAATCAGAACCAGACGCTCTCCGCCCTGAAAAACTTCGACCGGCGGATCGGCCACCGCAACGCAAGGCACAATCTGGCCACCGCGCTCGATCGAGCGCGCAATCCGCTCGACCGCTCGCGGTTCCGCCACACGCGAACCGGCAAAGCGCAGATCCAGGCGGTGCAGATCGAGATCCAGGCATTGAGCGTTCATGGACGCTAGAGCTAGCAGCTCAGTCCGCCCGATCCTATCACGTCGTCTCTTTGCAAACCTCCGCCGCTTCCCCGTATAGTCTTGATATCAAAGTCATTTCCACGACCCACGCGTCCATCTTTGCAAACTCTGCGGCACTCGCCGGCACCAGCCGATAAGTCCCGGACGGCACGCGCGAAATCGCCCTTGACGCGTCCATCTTTGCAAACTGTGCCGCCCGCCGCCGACGCTCGCGTTGCCGCCGTCGCGCCGCAAGGCGGTTGCTCTCGCAGTACTGGGGATGCCTGCGCCGATACTCGCGCCAATAGTCGCGATGGCCTTGAGCCCACGCGCGCTGCGCCCGCGCCTGGTTCTCCCGGTAGTCGGCGTCGCTCTGCCGCTTAGCCCGCTGCCAACGGCGCCGTCGCGCTCGCTGACAGGCCGATCCACTACAATACTTCTGAGCCGGGACTTGCGAACGCGGTCGGAATGCCCCGCCGCAGGCCGCACACCGCCGCCTCTCCATGGCCACTCTCTCCGCCCAGGAAAACCTGAGCGAAGCGCGTCCAACGGCACGCCTACAAACGCGATGGAATGGAAACCCGCCTCAGCGCTCACGGTCCTTACGGCGCCGGCGGCCGCGGGCGCAGGACAAATCACACCGCTCGACTCAGACCGCGTGCGCTGGTCAATCTCGTGAGCACTTCCCCGGGTCAATTCCGGTGAGCGTCAAGGTCAG
>JASHRR010001524.1 GCA_030037185.1 Xanthobacteraceae bacterium
CGACCGCAATGTTCGAGGCGATCAAGGCGGGAGCCGACGTGCGCGGTTATTTCGTGTGGTCGCTGCTCGACAATTTCGAATGGGCTTCAGGCTACAGCCAGCGGTTTGGGATCACCTATGTTGACTACACGACGCAGCGGCGCCTCCCGAAAGCATCGTTCCACTGGTACGCCCAACTCATTAAAGCTTCTGAGCGAGCGCGCCCTGCGGAGGGCGGCGCGTGCTAGCCGTGCGCCAGGAACAAGGCGTCGGGAGGTGTGCACGTTTCGCGTCTCGGCGCAGGATAGCCTCGTACGCGCCGTCGCTCGGCGCTGCCCTCAAGCTTGGCTCTCGGCCCGCTGTTCCTGGCGCGGCGCCTTTTCCTTACCCTCGGGCGCAAGTGGGACAGGCGCGGGAGGAGGTGCTTCGTGACCGCTCTCGAGCTGATCGAGCGCCAACAGCAAAGCGGCAACGCGATTGGTTGCCGCCCGCCAGTCGGCGAACCTCTGAAAGTTATCCACCAGCCAATTGAACGCCGTCTGCAAAGTGACGAACGCGGCCGCCGCCTGGGTGAGTTCGCCGAGCGTCATGGTGCCAGCAAGGTATTTGGGGGCGCATAAGACCCATGCGAACACGGGTGCCAGCAGCAAATCCATCTGCGAGACCATAGTCGTTCTCATGAGCTGCCAACACAATTGGCGCCAACGTTCGAGCACCTGACGCAGCCCCAGCCACACAGCGCTGCGTTGTACGGATCCCTCGTCGGCGCCTGCTTCGCCTGATTCACGAATCTTTGAAGCGGCTGCCAGTAACTCGGCTTCAGCCTGATTTTCACTCTGGATGATCGTTGGCAATTGGCGGCCAATGATCATCATCGCGGTCGTGAATAACAATGCGTAGAGGCCGACGCCCAGCACCAGAAAACCCGGTATCGTCACCTGGCGCACACCTATCGAGACCGTGAGACCGCCGCCTACCGTCCACAGCACGCCGGTGAATACGGCGGCGGTAATGAAGGCAGTAAAAAGTCCGTTCGCCATATCGACCGGGGCGTCGGTTGCGCTCCGCGCGTCGACGCAAATGCGATATTCGGCATTCTGGTGTTCGCCGGTCACAAACTGCAGGCCGCGGTAGCGGCCGTCCTTGAGCCATAACGCCAGAAGATGCTTTGTGAGCCATTCGCGCCATTTGCGCTGGGTGGTCATGCGGGCCCACACCCCAGCGACCGATAGCAAGATGCTTAAACCCGCGAGTGGGGCAAAAAGCCAAGCCTCCTCCCACAGCCGGGCAGCATCGCGACGCTCCAGCGCATTGAAGAAATCGCGATTCCAATAATTGAGGCGGTACTGCACGTCGATCTGGGCGAGAGCGATCCCAATCAGCCCAAGCGTCAGAGGCCAACTCACTCTCGCATATTTGGGTCTCCAGAATCCGGACGCGCATGCCCAGAACCGCCAAAATAGCGGATACTCTTGCGATGTATCCTTCTGCGACATTTCGACCGTCCTCTGATAGCCAAGAGGACTATCATAGCTGCCTTAGGCAATTGCGGTCATCTCAAACATCCGCGAACCGATTCCGCGAACCGCGGACCAGGCACGCGCCATGCGGGTTAGCTTTGGCCGTTCGCAGGCACCAGCAAAATTTCATTTTATCCCTTTGAGGTGGATCAAGTGCCGTTCGCTAACGCTACCTATGTTGGACCTCAACATTCGTCGTCGGCCAGGGAGTGGGCCACATGCAGAGACCTAGTTTGATTCGCTGGCGCTGAATCGATGCCCCGGCCGACCTGATCGCCAAATCCAATGGTGAATTTCCATTCGCGAAATTCGCCGAAATCAGCCGAGGCGCACGCGATAGTTGCGGCTCGTGGACAATGCGCGATGCCGGTTTTGGGGCGAACGCTAGCGCCGAGCGATCGAGCCAAATGAGCCTGCTGCAGCGATCGAGTGCCGCGGGGCTTGGTTGTTTTGCTCTCAGCCTGGCGGATTAGCTGTCGTGAGGCAAGCCAGAGAATGGAACCCAATCGTTCGCAGCCGCCTAACGGACATCCGTCCATTGTTCAGAGGATATGCCATGACTGAAGCCGTCAAGCACGTGATCTGGCTAGAGAATCTGGGGCGAGCCGACGTCGCGCGCGTCGGCGGTAAAAACGCCTCGCTGGGCGAATTGGTGCGCCACCTCGAGCCAAGCGGTGTGCGTGTGCCGCCGGGGTTCGCGACGACCGCGGATGCGTACTGGCAATATGTCGACGCAAATGGCTTGAGAGAGGTGATTGCCGATTCGCTTGCCAAACTCTCGGCGGGCCATGCGCCACTTGCCGAGGTTGGCGCCCTGATTCGCCGGGCCTTCGAGCGGGGTACGTGGCCGCCGGACGCCGCCGAGACGATAAAGACCTCGTATGCAGAACTTTGCCGGCGCGCCGGCAGGACCAATGCCGATGTCGCAGTGCGATCGAGCGCGACCGCAGAGGATCTCCCGGATGCGAGTTTTGCCGGGCAGCAGGAAACCTTCCTCAACATCCGCGGCGAGGTTGCGCTTCTCGATGCCTGCCGGCGCTGCTACGCCTCGCTCTTCACCGACCGTGCCATCAGCTACCGGAACGCCAAAGGTTTCGATCATCTGAAAGTCGCGCTTTCTGTCGGGGTGCAGCGGATGGTGCGTTCCGATCTCGGCGGCGCGGGAGTCATGTTCTCCATCGATACCGAGACGGGCTTTGACAAGATCGTGCTTATCAACGCCGCTTGGGGTCTCGGAGAGAATGTGGTCCAGGGCGCGGTCGATCCCGACGAGTATGAGGTGTTCAAGCCGCTCTTGTCGCAGTCTTTGCTGGTGCCAATCATCGAGAAGAGGCTCGGCGACAAGGCCCAGAAGATGATCTATGCGCGCGGTGGGGATCGCCCGACCCGTAACGTTCCGACATCGAAGGCCGAACGTGCCGCTTTCGTGCTGAACGACCAGGACATCCTGGCACTGGCGCGGTGGGCCTGCGTAATCGAGGACCACTATGGCTGCGCGATGGACATGGAGTGGGCCAAAGACGGCGAGACGGGCGAGGTCTTCATCGTCCAGGCAAGACCCGAAACTGTGCAATCGCGCAAGGAGGCGAGCGCCCTCAAGTCCTATCGCATCAAGTCGAAGGGGCGAAAGGTGGTCGCGGGCTTGAGCATTGGCGATGCGGTCGTGGCCGGCCAGGTGTGCCTGATCGAGAGTCCGCGCGAGATCGGTCGCTTCGTCGATGGTGCGATCCTGGTCACCCAGGCGACCGATCCGGACTGGGTTCCGATCATGAAGCGCGCTGCAGCGATCGTAACCGATCACGGCGGCCGCACGTCCCACGCCGCGATCGTCAGCCGCGAGCTCGGCCTGCCGGCGATCGTGGGAACAGGGGATGCGACCCATCTGCTGCACGATCAGCAGGAGGTGACGGTCTCGTGTGCGGAGGGCGATGAGGGTTTCGTCTATGAGGGTCGCGCCGACTACGAGGTGGAAGACCTCGACCTCTCAAGCATCGCGGCGACGCGCACGCAAGTGATGCTCAATCTCGCCAATCCGGCTGCGGCTTTCCGCTGGTGGCGGATTCCTGCCGACGGTGTCGGACTTGCGCGCATGGAATTCGTTGTCAGCAACCACATCAAGGTCCACCCGATGGCTCTCGTCAATTACCATGCGCTCAAGGACGAGGATGCCAAGGGCGAGATCGCCGAACTGACCCGTGGCTACGAGGATAAGACGGAATATTTTGTTGATCGGCTGGCGCGCGGCCTCGCCAGGATCGCGGCGACTTACTACCCCAAGCCCGTCATCATCCGCATGAGCGATTTTAAGACCAACGAATACGCGAACCTGATCGGCGGCGCTGCGTTCGAGCCGAAGGAGGAAAACCCGATGCTCGGCTTCCGCGGCGCCTCACGCTATTACTCGCCACGTTATCAGCCCGGCTTCGCGCTTGAATGCAGGGCGATCCGACGCCTGCGCGAGGTGATAGGTCTTACCAATGTCGTCGTCATGATTCCATTCTGCCGCTCGACCAAAGAGGCGGATCGTGTGCTCGCGGTGATGGCTGAAAATGGCCTGAAGCGCGCGCAGAACGGGCTCGAAGTTTATGTCATGTACGAGATCCCCTCGAACGTCATCCTGGCGAAGGATTTCGCGCAACGCTTCGACGGCTTCTCCATCGGAAGCAATGACCTCACACAGCTCACCCTGGGCGTTGACCGGGACTCGGGCGATCTC
>JASHRR010001525.1 GCA_030037185.1 Xanthobacteraceae bacterium
AACGCCCAGAAGCTGACCGGCCACAAGGTCGTGAGCGGCGAGGACGTGCGGCGCGGATTGGAGACGCTCGACATCAGTGCGGCGCGATGGGCACAGCTCGGCCTGCCGGGATTCGGTGCGCCGCTGAAAGTATCCTGCACCGACCATAACGGTCATCAGGCGACCTACCTGCAGCAATGGGACGGCCGCAAGTGGGCAGCCGTCTCTGATTGGGTCACGCCGATGACGGAGCGCGTGCAGCCTCTGCTGGAAGCTGCGGCCAAAGACTATGTATCGAAGGACCCGGCATGGCCGAAGCGCACCGAGCCCTGCGACAAGCCCTCGTGAAAAACCTGAATGCTCCTCGTTAACAACATTGAGGTGCTCTACGACCGCGTCATCCTGGTCCTCAAGGGCGTTTCGCTCGCGGTGCCGCGCGGCAGCATCGTGGCGCTGCTCGGAGCAAACGGTGCGGGCAAGACGACAACCCTCAAGGCCATTTCCAACTTGCTGCGTACCGAGCGCGGCGAGGTCGCCAAAGGCACGATCCTGTTCGACGGCGTCGAGGTGCAGGCGCTGTCGCCCAATGAACTGGTGCGCCGCGGCTGCATCCAGGTGATGGAGGGGCGCCACTGCTTCGCCCATCTGACGATCGAGGAAAACCTTCTGACGGGAGCGTTTACCCGGCGCGACGGCAGGGCCGCGATCCGCCGCGATCTCGACCTTGTCTATTCGTACTTTCCGCGGCTGCGCGAGCGCCGCTGGGCGATGGCGGGCTATGCGTCGGGCGGCGAACAGCAGATGTGCGCCATCGGCCGCGCCCTGATGTCGCGCCCCAAGATGATCCTGCTCGACGAACCCTCCATGGGCCTCGCGCCGCAAACCGTGGAAGATATTTTTTCGATCGTCGGCAATCTCAACGCCGCCGAGGGGGTGTCATTCCTGCTCGCTGAACAGAACGCCCGAATGGCGCTGCGATACGCGCGTTACGGCTATATCCTTGAAAACGGCCGCGTGGTTATGGACGGCGAAGCGGAGCGGCTGGCGCAGAACGAGGACGTGAAGGAATTCTATCTCGGCATCGCGCAGGGCAAGCGCAGGTCGTTTCGCGACTTTAAGCACTATAAGCGGCGCAAACGCTGGCTGTGGTGAGCAATTGCCGACCCGCCGCAGCGGCGAGTGTTCCCTCGCGCCGATCCCGGCGCATCACGCGCCGCGCCGGGCGCCGATCAATTGCAAAACCACTTCGCGACGATGCGGCCGCAGGCGGTGTTCGGCGACATAAACGCCCTGCCAGCTTCCCAGCGCCAGGCTACCGGCGCGAACCGGAATGTGAAGCGAAACCCCCGTCACCATGGTCTTCACATGAGCCGGCATGTCGTCGCTGCCCTCGACATCGTGAACCCATGGGGCGTCGGCCGGTGCCAGGCGGTCGAGCGCCATGGCGAGATCGGTACGCACGTCAGGATCGGCATTCTCCTGGATCACCAGCGAGGCCGAGGTGTGGCGGATGAACATGAACAGGATACCGTCACCCGCTGCGCGGCTGGAGACGAAATCCTCAACGTCCCTGGTAATCTCGTAGAACCCCTGCCCGCGCGTCTCAACGACGAGCGTCGCGGTGACCATCAGGTCGGGGGCGAGCGCCGCCACCGCGCCGAGCCGGTTCATGGCGCCTTTCCTGTTACGGCAATCCCGATCGAATTGGGGGTTCATCCGCAGTTCTGCAAGTCGCGCTGAACCTCAGTTATCATGTCGACCTGAGGAGAACCTTTCGATCCGACCGATGCGTTCGATCTCGGCATCGTCGCCCGACGGTCCGGTTCGGCCCGATCAGGCCGAGGAGGCGGCTGCGGCGCGGCAGGCGGCGCCGTTGCGGGTCTCTGCCGCAGGCGGCTTTCCCGGCGTGCGCCGGCGCAGCCGCAACATCGACCGGCGGCATCGCGGCAGCGTCGGCACGGGGTCAGCGAAGCCCCAAAGGATGGGCTGCAGCTTAAAAAAAAACCATGATGACCTTTCGTCTCAGATGTTTGTTGCTGGGGACGCAAATTCTTGACTAGCCTGCACCCAATAAGTATGGTCCGCGCGGCCGTGAGGGGGGGCGGAAACCCGATCGTCAACGGCGCGCAGGTGGCGTCAAATGGCCGATAATGCGCCCGGCGGCAACGATTTGGAAAAGCCCGACGAGGCTGCTCTTTCCGCGAGGCTCAGACGTCTCGGCGATCGGTTGGGCCGGCGACCGCCCGGCGAGCCGTCCGAAGTACATCGCGGCCAGCCGGCCGCCGATGCCTCGGGATTTGCGCGCGGGCTTCGGCTGTCCGGCGAGCTCGTGGCTGGGGTTCTGGTCGGTGCCGGCATCGGTTGGACGCTCGACCGTGTGCTTGGAATCTCACCATGGGGCTTGATCGTGTTTTTGCTGCTCGGCTTTGCGGCCGGCGTGGCGAATGTGGTGCGGGCGGCAGGCGTTGGACCCGGGCCTTCCGCCCGAGAGTGACCTGACGGCACATCTGCCGCGGCGTCGCGATGAGGTCTTTAAGGAATCGCTGAATGGCCGATCCGATCCATCAATTTGAGATCATCAACTACTTCTCGCTTGGCAAGATAGGTCCGGTCAAATTCGCCTTCACAAACTCCGCACTTTATATGGCCGTCGCGGTTGGTCTGACCGCTGCCTTGATGCTGGGGGCCACCGCGGGGCGCCAGCTCGTGCCGGGCCGCATGCAGTCAATCGCCGAGCTTGCCTACGAGTTCGTCGCCAACACCATCCGCAATACGATCGGCGAAGGCGGGATGCAGTTCTTCCCGCTGGTATTCTCCATCTTCATGTTCATCCTGATTTCGAACGTGGTCGGGCTCATTCCGTATAACTTTACGGTGGCAAGCCATCTTATCGTCACGGTGGCGCTGGCGCTGCTGGTGTTCTTCACGGTTCTGATTTACGGGTTCTGGAAGAACGGCCTGAGATTTCTCAATCTATTCGTGCCGCGCGGAATTCCCGTCTACATCCTGCCAGCAATCGTGCTGATTGAAGTATTCTCGTTCTTCGTCCGGCCGGTTTCACACAGCGTGCGTCTGTTCGCCAATATGCTGGCCGGGCACATCACTCTCAAAGTTTTCGCCGGCTTTGTCACCATGCTGGGAGGATTTGGAGCGATCGGCTGGGTCGGCGCAATGATTCCCCTGGGGATGACGGTCGCGCTCACCGCCCTTGAACTCCTGGTTGCAGTCCTGCAGGCCTACGTGTTCGCCATCCTCACCTGCATCTATCTCAACGACGCCCTCCACCCTGGCCACTGACGGCCTGCCTTCCCAAGCGTACTCGAAAAGGAGCTTTCTCATGGATCCAGTTGCCGCCAAGTACATCGGCGCAGGAATTGCATGCATCGGCATGGGCGGAGCGGGTGTCGGCGTCGGCACTATCTTCGGCCATTACCTCGCCGCCGCCCTGCGCAATCCGTCTGCTGCGCAGGGCCAATTCGGCAACCTGATCTTTGGTTTCGCCGTTACTGAGGCGCTTGGCATCTTCTCACTGCTGATCGCACTCTTGCTGCTGTTCGCCCTCGGGTAACTTCCGTCTACAAGGACAATGCGGAGATTGCAGGGACCCCGCCATGGCGGAAAATCTTTCGACCAGCGCCCTCTCGACTGGGACTGAGGCAACGCCGCCTACCGAGACCGGCGCCGGGTTTCCGCCGTTCCAGAAGGACACCTTCGGATCCCAGCTGCTATGGCTCGCGATCTTCTTCGTTGCGCTCTATCTGATCGCCTCCAAGCTGGCGCTGCCGCGGGTCGGGTCGATCATTGCAGACCGGCGCCGGCGCATTGCCGGCGATCTCGACGAAGCCGCGCGCATGAAGGATGCGGCGGACGCTGCGATTGCCAGTTACGAAAAGGCATTGGCCGACGCCCGCACGCGGGCGCAGGCGATTGCCGGTGAGACCCGCGACAGGGTCAATGCCGAGGCCGAAGCGCACCGCAAGGCGGTCGAGGCCAGTCTCCAAGCCAAATTGACCGCGGCTGAGGAGGCAATCGCGGCGACCCGGACCGCAGCGATGGCGCATGTGCAGGGCATCGCGCAGGAAGCAGCCATCGCCATTGTCACCCGTCTGACTGGGCAGGCTCCCTCGCAGCCGGCCGCCGCAGCTGCGGTCAAGGCTGTGATTGAGCGCTGAAGGGCTCAAGATGACCGATCTTGTCTACCAACCGGAAACCTGGGTAGCGATTGCCTTTTTGATTTTCGTTGGCATTGTCGTCAGGCTCGGCGCGCCACAAATGCTGTTCAAGGCCCTTGATGATCGCAGCATCCGCATCAAGGCCGAGCTCGATGAAGCCCTCAAGCTGCGCAAGGAAGCCGAAGGCGTATTGGCTGAATATCGGCGCAGACAGGGGGAGGCCGAACAGACCGCCGAATCGATCGTCCTCAATGCCCGTGTCGAGGCCGATCGCTTGGCCACCGAGGCGAAGGCGAAGATCGAGGAATTTATCGCTCGGCGCACCAAGATGGCGGAAACCAAGATCGCTCAGGCCGAGGCGCAGGCACTTGCTGACGTCCGCGCCGCAGCCGCCGACCTCGCCGTTGCGGCAGCGGAGGCGATCCTGGTCAAGACGACCCATGGCGCCGCCGCCGAAGCGCTCCTTGCCCAAGGCATCGGCGATCTCAAAGCCAAGCTGCACTGACTGCCTGGTTGTCGCGAGCAACGGCCGGCTGCCCGCACGCGCCGCCGCAACGATCGCGGTTCTCAGCGCGCGCCCTTCTGCCGGGCCGCCGGCTTTGGCTTGGCTGGCGCTTCGCTCGAAGGATCGAAACCGACATAGATCACATAGGCATCAAGGTCGTCGGCGCTCGGGCGCGGTACGGTCATCTCCTCCTGGATGTGCAGCCACGGCAGATTGAGCTCATTTTGCGGAATCGTGACCGGAACCATGAACAGCTTGGTCCACAATGTCTTCGGCTCCAGGCCCTCGCGAACCAGCGCATAGCGAAGCGGAATGGTGATCGAACTGGGCGCGCCGGCCGGACCGACCACGATCCGCCCCTGGACGCCGACCTTTATGGTGAGATTGTTGCCGCGCAGGATGCATTCACGGGCGGTCTGCGTGAAGCTTGCCTGGTAGCGCAAGCTGAGCGCCGAAGTCTCGACTCCGGGGGTGTTGACCGCGAGCGTCGCTGCACCCTGGCGATACTCGACGCTCGGACATTCAATAGCTGGGGCTGGCGAGTCGTTGGCAGGCTGCGCAGGCGGCGAATTTTGACTTGTCGACTCCCCCGCGAACAAGGACTTCACCCTGCTGGTGAACGACGTGTTGGACGATGCTGGCGTCGCCGATGCGGTTGGTGCCGGCGCGGGCGGCGCGTCGTTGCCGGTCAACCCCCCCAACGAGGAGCACGCCGCGAGCATCACCGCGAACGCAGCGACCGTCATCCACCTGCCCGCCCTCCCCGGCAAGCCGCGCAGGGTGGGCAATCGCGGTTCCTTCGGCAAGGCCTCCGCGTCAGCAAGGCGGAGGTTGCGGTTCAGGCTGCTCATGTGAATATCCGTATTCCGAGCGGCATCGCCGCCCCTTGCCCGCAAATGCAGGGTGGGGCAGTAGCCGCGAGGATAGGCCGACACATCATCAGACGAGATGCGGCGGATCGTCTTTGAGCCGCGCATAGAGTAAATGATCCTGCCACATACCGTTAATGCAAAGGTATTGCCGCGCATAACCTTCACGCTGAAATCCGGATTTTTCGAGGAGCCGGATCGATGCCACATTGGTGGTGATGCAGGCCGCCTCGAGCCGGTGCAGGCGCAAGCTGCCAAAGCTGAAAGGGATCAAGACACGCAGCGCCATCGCCATCAAGCCTTGGCGCGCGTAGGGTTCGCCGATCCAATAGCCGATGCTGCCGGCCTGTGCGACGCCGCGGCGCACGTTGGACAAAGTAATGCCGCCGACCAATGCGTCGTCCGTATTGCGGAAAATGAAGAACGAGTAGGCCTGATCGGAGCGCTGGTCTTCCGCATAGCGCTTGAGCCGGCGGCGGAACGCCCCGCGGGTGAGATCGTCCGCCGGCCAAATCGGCTCCCAGGGCTCGAGGAATGCGCGGCTCCTCCCGCGCAGCGCTGCCCATTCGGCGTGATCGGGCATTTGCGGTTGTCGCAGAGTGACCTCTTCACCCTCGATCGCGGGAAGCGTCTCGGCGAATGCGCCGGTACGAAAGAACGCCATGGCGGCGACCTGGGGCTTAAGCGGCCTTCTGAGTGAGGCGCTCGGCAATCGCGGCGGCGCTGTCGAGCCCGGACGGTCCGAGCGCTGCCACCGCCGGCCGGGCGCGGGCGATGAGGGCACGACCGGCCGCGCGCGCGCTGTCGACCGTGACCGCGTCCACGCGGGCGACGATTTCGTCCATCGGAATCGGCCTGCCGTAGATAATGATCTGCCGCGCCAGTTGCTCGGCGCGCGCGCCCGAGCTCTCGAGGGCCATCAACAGCCCCGCCTTCATCTGCGCCTTGGCGCGGGCAATTTCGGTCTCGGTGACGGTGTCGGCCGCGGTCGCGATCTCGTCGACCACGACGCGCATCAGCTCCGGGGCGTCAATCGGGTCGGTGCCGGCATAGAGTCCGAACATTCCAGTATCCGCATAGGCCGAATGGAATGCATAAATAGAGTAGCACAGCCCGCGTAATTCGCGGACCTCCTGAAACAGGCGCGACGACATCCCACCCCCCAGCACGTTCGCAAACACCTGCAGGCTGTAGATTGAGGGATCGCATTGCGAAACTCCCTCAAGTGCAAGCGCGATGTGGACTTGTTCGAGATCGCGCTGTTCGGTGGACGCGCCGCCGCAGAATCGCGCCGATTCATGCACAGGGGCGGCCGGCCCGACGAAGCCGCAGAACCGCGGCTCCGCTTCCGCCACCACCTCGTCGTGACGAACTGCGCCGGCGGCGGCCACCACCATACCGGGGGCACGGTAGTTGCGCGCCAAATAGGCGCGCAGCCGCTTGGCATCGAACGAACGCACCGTTGCCTTGGTGCCCAGAATGGAACGACCGACCGGCTGGCCCGGAAATGCGGTCGCCTGCAGGTGCTCGAACACCAGGTCATCGGGTGTGTCGTCGACCGCGCCGATTTCCTGGACGATGACGTTCTTTTCGCGTGCGACCTCGTCGGGATCGAAGCTCGGATGCGTCAGGATGTCGGACAGGACGTCAAGTCCGAGGCCGATATCGGCCTTGAGGACGCGCGCATAGTAGGCCGTGGTCTCGACGCCGGTGCCGGCGTTGAGATCACCGCCGACCGCCTCGATCTCCTCGGCGATCTGGCGCGCGGTCCGGCGCGCGGTGCCCTTGAACGCCATATGCTCGAGAAAGTGCGAGATGCCGTGCTCATCGGGCTGCTCGTTGCGGCTGCCGCAGGAGACCCAGCATCCGAGCGAGGCCGTGTGGAGATGCGGCATAGCGTCGGTGACCACCACCAGTCCGGAAGGGAGACGGGTAACTTCAACGCTCATGCAGGTACTCCTTCTCGCGCGGCGCGGCTGTGGACAAGAATGTGATTTTCGACAGCAGACAGGTCGGGCGGCAGCACGGTGGCGCGCTCGCGCCCGCAGCCAAGGTCTGCAAGCCAATCGGGGAGGCTTGGACGAATCCCGCAGGCCTGCTCGACTGCATCAGGGAATTTGGCCGGATGGGCCGTGGACAACACCACCATGGGGATGGCCGGATCGCGGCTTTCTTTTTCCGCAACCGCAACGGCGACCGCGGTATGGGGATCGATCAGATAGCCCGCCTCGCGCCGGGTGGTACGGATTGCCGCGGCGGTTTCGTCCTCGAGCGCGCGGTCGGCACTGAAGAAAGCCCGCATCTGCGTCAAGGCTCGCTCGGAGATGCGAAATCGGCGCGATTGCGCGAGCGCCGCCATCGCGCCGCGGACCGGCTGCGGATCGCGCCCACAAGCGTCGAACAGCAGTCGCTCGAAATTCGACGAAATCTGAATGTCCATCGCGGGCGACGCGGTCGCCGTCACGTCGCGCGGCTCATAGGTCCCGGTCGCCAGCGCGCGCGGCAGGATATCGTTGACGTTCGTCGCGATGGTAAACCGTTCGACCGGCAGGCCCATGCGGGCGGCCACGTAGCCGGCAAACACGTCACCGAAGTTTCCTGTCGGCACCGTGAAGGCGACCTTGCGATGAGGGGCGCCGAGCGCCACGGCCGCGACGAAGTAATAGACCGCCTGGGCAGCGATGCGGGCGAAGTTGATGGAATTGACGCCGGAGAGCCGCACCCGGTCGCGGAACTCCCGGTGCGTGAACATTGCCTTCACCAGCGCCTGACAATCGTCGAAGGTGCCTTCGATGGCGAGGGCGTGAACGTTGCCGCAATCGGAGGTGGTCATCATGCGACGCTGCACGTCGGAAATCCGACCGTGCGGGAACAATACCACGACGTCCACCTGCGCGCGTCCGCCGAACGCCTCGACCGCAGCCCCGCCAGTGTCGCCCGAGGTTGCCACGAGGATTGTGGTGCGCTCGTTGCGCTGGGCCAGCGCATGATCCATCAGGCGGGCCAAGAGCTGCATCGCCAGATCCTTGAAGGCGAGGGTGGGCCCGTGAAACAGCTCCAGCACGAAGGTATTCGGGGCAAGCTGCACCAGCGGCGTGACAGCCGGGTGGCGGAACGCGTCATAGGCTTCGCGAGTCATGCGGGCGAGTTCGGCGGGGCCGTCGGCCATAAACCTCGAAACCACATCGCACGCCACATCGGCATAGGGGCGGCCGGCGAGTCCGGCAACCGTGGCGGCATCGATCGCCGGCCACGTCTCGGGCACATAAAGCCCGCCATCGCGCGCCAGACCCGCCAGGGTGACGTCGATGAAGCCAAGTGCCGGAGCCTCGCCTCGGGTCGAGATGTAGCGCACGTCCTTGAATTCCGATCAAGCCGAATCAACACAATCGCGCCGCCCGCCCGCCGCAGTCCCGGCTTGCCACGCGAACCATCGATTTCCCGGGGATCCCAGGCTTGCCGGCCGGTCGAGCCGCCGAGCCGGCAACACTAATCATAAGCGGCCCGCGGGCACAAGGAATGTGAAGTCTCTGCCCAGGCCCCCCTTGCGGGTTCTTGGGTGGTTTGGTAACCCATTGATTAAACTATAAAATATCAACCATACCGGGGCGCAGCCAGCACCCTGACGCAACGGCGCCGAGAGGCGCAGCGGATGTCAAAGGCTTATTTTGGCTGCGACCGGATTGTGGCGGCCGGTTACAATTTAGCTAAAATCGCCATTATTGTGATGACGGCCAACCCTATCGAGGAGGCCTTTTTTCCTCAACTGATCCGA
>JASHRR010001526.1 GCA_030037185.1 Xanthobacteraceae bacterium
GTTCAGGACGAACGCAATGTGCAGAATGTCAGTTTATGTGGGAGGACCGGACCGATAGACGGGCAACGATGCAAGCTCCGATTGGTCTGAACGTGACCCATAAGCGACATCGCAGCCTGTTTATCGGACCCAACGCATAAGTCGCGGCCCGCTCGATCACCTGTGGCGCGCCGCAGACGGCCTGTTGCCAACGTGCCCAATCCGTTACATAGCGAAAGTCGGCAAAGAACCGTGCTGTCCTCGAAACTATGAATATGCAGCTCTACGTCACATACGGCTCGCCGTACGCCCGCCTTGCGCGCATCATCGTCATCGAGAAGGCACTCGAGGATCGCGTCGAGATCATCGAGGCGAAAACACGCACCCCCGGCAGCCCCTACTATCCAGATCAATCCGTCCGGCCGAGTGCCCTATCTGGTCGATGATACCGGTGTCGGCATGGAAGACAGCCAGCTCATCTGCGCCTTTCTCGACGGCCTCGACTGCACACCGCGATTCCACAATGCGTCGCACGCATCCGATTGGGCGTACCTTCGGCTGGAGTTCGCGGCGCGAAGCATGTGCGAGGGTATCGCCGTGTGGGCTCGGGAAATGGCCCGGCCCGAGAACGAGCGTTCGCCGACTACTCTCGCCCATGAGTCAGCGCGAGCCCAGCGCATGGCAGATTTCTTCGAGGAGCGCGTAACCGATCCGCTCATGCAGGGTGGCATGGCGCACCTGATCCTAGCCGTCGCCGTCGAGATGGCGCGCAAGCGCGGGCTTAGCGATCTCACGGCCAGCCGTCCGCGACTGGCCAGCTGGATGCGCTCCACCTCCGATCTGCCTTCGATGAAAAGGACGGTCCCACCGTAGCCCCGAAAATTGGATTGGGCGAAGCACGACCGCGATGTCCAAGTCTGACCTTGTCTGTCGCCCACTGTCCTTGACAAATCCTTTGATGACTCTCGTGCAAATCGCGTTAAGCGGGACATTCTGGTGCCGAAGCGGAGCAGCGCAACAGCCCTTAAGAAGCGATCAAAAGCGAAACCAGCAACTCGCATTCAATACGGAGCGTTGCCCTACCGCCTAGGCGATGACGCTTCTATCAAGGTGTTGCTGGTGACCTCTCGTGAAACGAAACGATGGATCATCCCGAAAGGCTGGCCCATGAAGGGTTTGAAGCCGCCCAAGGCGGCAGCGAGGGAAGCTTACGAAGAGGCTGGCGTTCGTGGTCGCATCGCAGGGCGCGCGCTTGGCCACTACGTTTACGAGAAGCGGTTGGAGGATAGGGGCACTACGGTTCCATGTCAGGTCGAGGTCTTTCCATTGTTGGTCAAACGACAGTCAAAGGACTGGCCGGAGTCGAAGCAACGAACGGCCCGATGGTTCTCAGCCGCCGAGGCGGCTGCGCTCGTCGATAACGATCAGCTGTACAACTTGATCCGAGAGTTCGAGAGGCGCAAAGCCTCGAGGCATTAAAGACAGAAAATAACACGCTCAGCGGCACTGATACTGAATTCCCGTGAGCGTCGAGAATATGGCCGACCCCCATCGACGTGCATAAAGTCGTCCGCTATCTCGGTCACATGTTTGCAACGCGCCGCATAACGATCAATTGGGAATGCTTCTTTCTGTACTCGGCAAGTCGTTCGAGAAGATGGAGCGGGGCCTCGGCATCTTCTATCTTCGCGAATCCAATGATGCCGTAGAAACCTTCCAACCAAGAATGGGGCAGGCAGAAACATTCCCGCGAGCCCATGAATTTGGCGATCTCCCGCAGCATCCGGGTCCCAATCCCTTGGCGCTGATAAGAAGGCGCGATCTGCATTCCCCTTAGGACTAAGACGCCACTTTCTGGTGAAAGACGCACCGCTCCGACAATCTTTTCTCTTGCCTTGGCGCTGATCACGACGCAATCCGCCGTGATCGCTTGAAAATATCCGAAGGCATAGAACGCCTCCCTCGCGGAGAAATTGGCTGTCGTCTCCCTGAAGATCGTAATGCGCTCAGCCATGTGGGGAATTGGACCTATGCTTTGCCGGTTAGTGCAGCCTTGTAGGCCGCGACCGTGGCACCAAATCCCATCATGAGTGCGTCCGCTATCAACTCGTGGCCAATCGACGCCTCAGTTATGCTCGGCAGTGCCGCCACTAGGGATGGTAAATTTTCGAGGTTCAGATCGTGGCCAACGTTCACCTTAAGGCTGAGATGGGCGGCGCGCCGCGCAGTCTCGGCGCAGGCATCTAGCGATGCTTCATGTCGTCCATTGCGCACGGAGGCGGCATAGGAGCCGGTGTAGATTTCGATCCCGTCGCCACCGGTCCCCGGTACGCGCGCCACCACATCAGGGTCGGGATCGACGAACAGAATGACCCGACAGCCAAATTGCTTCACCGCGGTGATCGCAGATTGGACCAGGGGGATATCCTCGTTGCAAAGCTTCCATCCCTCTTCCGAGGTGAGGACTCCCGGTGCATCGGGTACAAGCGTGCACTGCTCTGGTTGCACTGCGGCGACGATGTTGAGCAGTCGTTTATCCGGGTAGCCTTCAACGTTCAGTTCGAACCCAGGTCGCCACGGTCGCATGAGGTCTGCCAACTCCAGCACATCGGCATGGCGAATATGCCGCTCATCCGGTCGTGGATGCACGGTGATGCCGTCCGCCCCCGCCTCTCGTGCGAGCGCGGCGAACCGCAGCAAGTTGGGCACGCCAGTACGGCGCGAGTTCCGCAGCAGAGCCACCTTGTTTAGGTTCACGCTCAGACGTGGCGCAGATGAACTCACCTGAACAATCCTCGCTGAAACTACGGCAAGTTCCGCCGCGGTTACTTGATATTACGGTAGGACCTCGGCACGTCCCGCTAGCAGCTCAAAAGCTCCCGGGCCTTCGAAAGAGGGCCAGAATGTCTCTTCATGGCCCTCTCCCGCCGACCTCACATTCTCGTAATTCCATTCGCAATCAGAGCATTGCGGACATTCGTAGATCAGAACTACAGTGCGTGGGGCGCCTCTCACAGGCAACGGGAGGCCGCGAGCGTCGGTGGAGTCAGCCAGGCGCTCCGGCTGCGTCCAGCGTCGTAGCGGGAGAATGCGGCATGGATTACCAGAAGAAGTTTGTGGTTGAGCCCGGCGCGAAGGTTCGGTTGTCAAAGATCGACCCCTCGTACGTCGCCAAACACGAGAGCCACGAGAAAGCCGTCCCCGAGATCCAAAACAACGTTGAACGCATGACCAAGCTGCAATACCTGCTTTACGCGGACGGCAGCCAATCGCTTCTCGTAGTGCTGCAAGCACTCGACGCCGCCGGCAAGGATGGCGTCATTCGGCATCTGTTTACCGGGATGAATCCGCAAGGAACGTCGGTCTTCGGATTCAAGCAGCCAAGCAAACAGGAAGCCGCTCACGACTTTCTCTGGCGTGCCCACCTCCGTACGCCGGGCAACGGTGAGGTGGTGATCTTCAACCGATCGCATTACGAAGACGTTCTTGCAGTTAGGGTGCACGAGCTCGTGCCGCATTCGGTGTGGTCAAAGCGCTTTGGCCTGATCAATGACTTCGAAAAAATCCTGACGCTGAATGGCACGACCATTCTGAAATTCTTCCTCTACATCAGCCCCGAAGAGCAGCTATCGCGTTTCAAGCAGCGGCTCGACGATCCGTCGCGGCAATGGAAGATCAGTGAAAGCGACTACACCGAACGCGAGCTATGGCCGCAGTACGTGGACGCTTACGAGGACGCCATCGCATTGACCAGCACGAAGCATGCACTCTGGTACATTATTCCCTCGAACCACAAGTGGTTTCGTAACCTTGTTGTATCGCAGATCATCGCCGACACTATGGACGA
>JASHRR010001527.1 GCA_030037185.1 Xanthobacteraceae bacterium
CCAGGGGCTGGGCGCGAATTTTGCCGTCACGCTGGCAGATCCCGGCCTCGATCGCGCCGGTGGCCAAGCCGGTCGAGATGTTCGCGCTTCGGCAATCGCGGCTGCCCCACGCCGCATGTTCGATGCGCTCGGCGTCTGGGATGCGGTCGCGGACGAGGCGCAGCCGATCCTCGACATGGCGGTCACCGACAGTCGCGTCCATGACGTGGTACGGCCGGTGTTCCTGACCTTCGGCGGCGAGATCGAACCGGGCGAACCGTTCGCCCACATGATCGAGAATGAGCGGCTGGTCGCGGTGCTTTCTGCCAAGGCACGATCGAGCGGCGTCACGCTCGTCGCGGCGTCGGTTGCCGAGTTCGCGGCCGAAACACCTTGCATCAGGGTCGTGTTTGACGACCACGCGGCGCTCGCGAGCAAGCTCCTGGTGGCAGCGGACGGCGCCCGGTCGCGGCTTCGCGAGCGCGCCGGCATCGCGATCAACGGCTGGTCCTATGGACAATCCGCCATCGTCACCACCGTCGCCCATGAGCGCAGCCATGACGGTCGGGCCGAAGAGCATTTCCTCCCCGCCGGCCCGTTCGCGATCCTGCCGCTACGTCACAATCGTTGTTCGATTGTCTGGACCGAAGAGACCGAGGAGGCCAAACGGATCGTTGCTCTGCCGGACCAGGATTTTCACGGCGAGCTCGAAAAGCGGTTCGGCCTGCGCCTCGGCGACGTTGCGGTCGCGGGGCCGCGGCACGCTTATCCACTCGGCTTGTGGGTGGCGCGCAGTTTCATCGCCGATCGGCTTGCCCTGGTCGGCGATGCCGCCCACGTCATCCACCCGATCGCCGGACAAGGATTGAACATGGGGCTGCGCGACGTGGCGGCGCTCGCGGAGGCTGTCGTCGAGGCGGTGCGAATGGGCCTCGATCCTGGCGACGCCGTGGTGCTGGAGCGCTATCAGCGCTGGCGCCGTTTCGACACCATGACCATGTGCGTCTCAACGGACGGCCTCAACCGGCTGTTCTCCAACCGCTCGGACGCCGTAAGGCTCGCCCGCGACTTCGGCCTCGGGCTGGTCGACCGCCTGCCCGCGCTCAAACGTTTGTTCATCCGTGAAGCCGCCGGGCTCGCCGGCGAAGTGCCGAAGCTGCTGCGGGGCGAGCCCTTGGGGCTATGAGGAGGTTACCAATCGCCATGTCCCCGCCAGTAACCGTAGCGCGATCGATAAAGATCAAAAGGAAGGCCTGCTCGATCGCCCGCTCCCGCTTACTTCGCGGGCGATGACAGGGGTAAGAAATGTTGGACTTGCAAGTTCAGGTGAGCGGCACGCTTGAGACATGATCGCGGAAAGCCTGGCGTGACGCGATCGATGCATACCACCGCTCAAAATTCGCAAACGCCGGGCGCTCGGGCACCAGTTCGCGATAGCGGTAGGACATGATGGCGATTGGAATGTCGCCCATCGAAAACGCATCGCCCGCCGCATAGGGCGTCCGTGCGAACTGCTCGTCCAAAATCTTCACCGCCGCCGTCGCCTTGACCTTTCCGTCCGAGATGGCTTTGTGGTCGCGCTGTTCTGCGGGGGTTCGCACCAAGCCCCAGAATACCGGCGTGATGGCAGGGCCGAAGACTGAAAGCTGCCAATCCATCCATTTGCTGGCGAGCGCGCGCGCATGCAGATCGGACGGCTCCAACGTGCCGGCACCATGCTTTGCTGCGAGATAGCGGATAATGGAGTTAGATTCCCAGAGCAAAAAACCATCGTCCTCCTGGAGCGTCGGAACCAGTCCGTTGGGATTCATGGCGAGGTAGTCAGGCTCTCTGTTCTGGCCAAATTGGCCGCCGATGTCGAACCGCTCATACGCAAGCTTCAACTCGCCGACGGCGAACATTGCCTTCTGAACGTTTGACGAGGTGTTCCTTCCCCAGATCCTGAGCATGTCGTGTTTCCGTAGGTTGGTTGGCGGCTGCGGTGATTCGATCGTGCGCCTGATTGCATTGCGATTGGGGTTTGTCGAGGAGATGGAGCGGCTTTCGATCAATCACAATCGCTTGCAGGCGACGTGCAGGGCGCCGATTGGCATCCTCGGCGTGGCAGAGGATAGGGACGATGCGGCGCGGCGCGCAAGCGCGCCTTTGCCCATCCTGCACGGGGTCCAGCCGATCAAACTCTGCACTACTCGAGCGGCTCGATTCTGATGATGGCGGCGTGGTGGTTGTTGCCGGCCCAGAAGGTCACCGGCGTGGTCGAATCGTCGATGAAGATACGACGAATATTGGTCTGGCGAGGCAGCAGGTATTCGATTGAGTCGCCGGTCTGAGGGTTGAACCGCAGCACCCGGTCGTCCGACATTGAGCCGCTCCACAATTCGCCGTTGCGATCGAGGTAGACGTCGTAGGGATAACTGTGCGGCGTCGGCGCGTCCCATTCCTTGATGCTTTCGCGCTCGAGGTCGAATACGGCGAGCTTGTTGGCGGCGAACTCCGCGAACCACAGCCGCCCTTTGTCGTCCAGCATGGTGCGGCGCGGCCGCGAATGGGGCGTCGGCGTGGGGTAAATGGTGGCGCGGAATGTCTTGGCATCGACGCGCCCGACGCTCTCATCGCCGAAATCCATGAAAAAGAGATCGTTGTGGCTGTCGGCCGCCATTCCGTAGGGAGAATGCTGGCGATTGCCGCCGATCGGCATGCCCGCGAAAGGATCGACACGCTCATAGGTCCCGCTCGCCAGATCGAGCCGCAGGATGGAGTGCGTGTTGACGTCGTTCGTCCACACCTTGCCGTCAACGCGGGATTGGCGCGGCATCACCATCGATTGCTGGGCAGTGTCGGAATCAAGCTCCGGCGGCAGCGGATAGTGGCGGAAGGTCCTGGTGTGGGTGTCGAATTTCATAAGCCCGCCCTGAAACATCATGGCAAGCCACCAGTTGCCGTCTTGGTCGGGCTCGAGCGCCAGTGCGCCGGCGGGAAAATTCGGTTTCGGCAATTTGTAGGCAAATTCCGTATGGGCGCCGGTGCGCGGATCGAGCCGCCCGAGATAGGGTTCGACGAAATTCGAATACCAGACGAAACCTTCCGCATCGGTGCGCACATCGTGAGGCGCAATCGTGCTGCGCGGCATGTCGTATTCGGTAATGATGACGCGCGTCGCCGCGCCGGTCGGGCGGGGCAGCGTCTTGAGTTCGTAGTCCCAGCGGTCCCGCTTGCTCAAATTGACCGTCGCGAGATATTCGCCGACCCGCCGCGCCCGATCATCAGGCACTTCGCGCTCGGCGACCCGTGACTGCACCTTCTGCATGGTGGAGTTGTTGGCGTAGTTGGCCATCCGCTTGAGCACCCCGACGAACTCATCGGCGGTGAACTTCGAGCGCACCACGCGCTCAAGCGTATGGCAGCTCATGCACTCGATCAGCGGGCGCTTTTGCTCGGAACCGCCCGGCATGCTGATCAGCCATTCGGTCGAGGTCAGCTGGGAGGAAATGTCATCGACCTTGCGCAGCGCAAGGTCGGCCGTCACCGCCCCCTTGGCGGCGACATCGACGACCGCCGGCCCTTCAAGCTGGTAGCCGGTCGCCCGGATGCGCAACGCGTAATTGCCAGGCGGGAGGCGATCGGCCGGGAAGCTGTAGCGACCGGCCTGATCCGACACCACCGTGACGGTGATGGGAGACCCGGCCCGGTGCGCGCTCACCAGCACCCCTTCCATCGCGCCTTCTTGAGGAGACGTCACCCGGCCGGTCAGCACCGCGGGCGAATTCACCAAGCGCTCGGCGAAAGCTGCGTTCGATGACACGAGGGCGCCCAGCAGGCCGATGAAGACGGTCCCGGCGAGAGTTTTGGAGCGGCTTGCGCTCATGTTGCACCATCTTCGTTAAGTGATGGGCAGGCTCGTCCCCGCCAGCTGCGCGTTGATTGCCCCTCCCTGCCCTTGGTTGCCCCTCACTATGATCCCGCCCGGGCGGGACCCCGGAAGAATCGTTCGGTCACATCGAAGCGTGGTCGAGTGCGAACAATTCCCCCAACGGCACCGCGCCCGTTACGGCTTCATCATCAAGCAGTCGACCTCGATCGAGGTCGCGACATCGCCGCCCGGTGGTTGCCGCCGTACGGTTCGCTGCAGCTTGAGGCCCTCCTTGCTGCATGAGATCTCGACGTCCTTGGGATCGATCTCCTTGCTGAATCCGGAAAATTTGAAATGGCCTTGATCGTCGGTGCGCGTCACAAGGCTTGCATTGCGGTTCTTGATTTCGGCGCTCACCTTGGCGTCCGCGACGCCGCCGCCGCGATCCAGATCCCTGGCAAATCCGAAAAATGAAACGCCTGCGTTGGATTGGTCTTCCTCATCCTCATCCAATGAGGCGCCTCCGGCCCATGCCATTCCGGCAAACGCGAGAGGGAGCGCCAACGCCAGTGCTAACAGGAGAGATGCACGTTGCGATTTTGTCATGGTTTTCCGCCCGATCGGCCCGTTGGTGTGCCAGGTTGCTATTTTGCCTACAGTCTAGCGCATAAAACCGCGCGTGAGAAGGACAACATCATGGCGGCTGCGGCGCCATCCAGGCGGGCCCGCCGGGCCCGTCGCAAGCGACTGAACTTTCTGCCGGATCACACCCATCCACCGGCCCCCGCAGGGCCCGCACCGGGCGACCGCAAGGCTCGCCCCGAAGGGCGAGAAAATCGCCAGGACGTGTGGACGCCGGGTAGCCGCCGGCCTAGCGCAAAAACCACGGCTGGAGAAGCGAGTAGCCGAGGACGCCAAGTCCGCCGATCGGCGCGATCAGCAACCAGCTCGTCCATATCCGTGCCGCCAATCGCGCCGGAACATAATAGGTAATGACTGCCGCGCCCACGAACGCCGGAATTGCCGCCAGCCACGCCGAGTTCAGGAAGTCCGCGTCGAAGGTTGCCCAATCAACGATGAAAATCCTCAAGCCCACAAGGGCGGCCGGCCACAGCGCGGCGAGGGCGCAACAGAAAACGGTCCCGCGGCGCAGCCACTGTTCGGGAAGAGCCGTGGCGGCCAAGGCGACAACGAAAGCGCTGGGGATGGCGAGGCCGATCCAGCCATACCAGAACATGGGCGGGCCGGTCCCGGTCAACTCTCTCCCGAAATCGACGTTGCCGAGGACCGGATGAAAGGTGAAAAGCGGCCAGTTCAGCCGCTCGAACGCCGTGTACAGCAGTGGGAAGGCAATGCCGAACGCGATCGCGAAACTGCCGAACTTCGCACTCGTTTTTACCGTCGATGGGGGTGCAGTCTCGGCGGCAGAGCTTGCGCGACGGGAGAGTCCCTCGCCTATTTCTAAAGTCTGCGTCATGAACCAACCTCGCGAAAATTGTTGGCGACATGGCCGACGACAAAAGAGTACCACACCGTCAGGGCCAGAAAAACGGTTACCCACCTGCGCACGTTTGCATGTTCGGCGGAGGAGGGCTGTTGCCAAAAATACCAATAGGCCGGAAGCAGGCCCAAACCCATGGCTACAATATGCTCCTTGAATTCGAAGGATCCGACCGTCCAAAAGTATCGGAGCTCCTCCATGGGAATTCTGACGTAAGTGCGGTATTTGATGTAAATCCACGCACCCATGAGCGCCTGCAGCACATAGAGGACCACGATCACCGGCGCGTAGGACGACGTCGACACGGGACCGCGATCAATGATCTGGCCCGCCATCTGCCGCGCCGGCATCAAAACGGCCGCCGCCTGAAGCGTGACGCCTGCGAGCAGACTGACCGCGAGCAGAAAGTGGACGAAGAGCAGGATTCTCCAGAACGTGTCTTCCCTTATCATGCTGAAGATGATGTTCATGGCGTTTCTTCCGCTTCTTCCGGCTCTGGCGATGACGCCAGGCGCGCTAATAATTATCCTATGACTTATCCCCGGTGACAACCTCGAACGCCGACGGCCACACCGGGTCGACCGGGTTGAAGAAAAATCCCGCCCCTCCTTTCCTTGCAGCCTTTTCGCTGCAACCTTTCCAGCTCGCCGGTGCCTTGGCGATGCAGACGCGACAGTTTGTCACCTGCCGGGCGCTGCGCGGAGCGTGGCTAGGCGACAGACCGCTGACGTCGATGGCGCCGACTGGCGATCGCGTCTGCCGAAACATTTGAAGAATGGCTGAGCAGGCGGTAACCTGCCGCCAGGCAAAACAACAAGCAAGCAACGAACCCCGGGAGGTGAAGTTGCAATCCATCACCGCGTTCCTGGAGACGCTGCAGGCCTCATCGTGGGCCGTTTTCATTCACAAGAAGGCCTGGGCATTCACGACCGTCGAAGTGATTCATGTGTTCGCCGTGTCGTTGGTGCTGGCCACGATCGCGATCGTGGACTTGCGCCTACTCGGTCTTGCCTCGACGAAACGTCCCTTCGCGGAGCTCTCACGCCAGGTTTTGCCGCTCACCTGGGCTGCATTTGTGCTGGCGGTGATTGCGGGTTCGCTGCTGTTCATCAGCCGGGCGACGGACTACTTCGCGAACCCGGTGTTCTGGATCAAGATGTCGCTGATTGTCGTCGCGGGACTGAACATGATGATTTTCGAGTTCATCACCGTTCGCGACGTGCAAAAATGGGATGTTAGTCCGACACCGCCGCCGCGCGCTCGGCTCGCGGGAGGGATATCGATCGCCTGTTGGCTTCTGGTTGTCGTTTTCGGTCGCCTGATCGACTTCACCCTGCAAGGTCAGTGACGGTAAGAGGAGTGACGGCAAGGGGCGACCGTGAGGTCGCCCCTGCATTAGAATGGGCGACCGTGAGATCGCCCCTGCATCAGAAGGGGCGACCGTGAGATCGCCCCTGCATTTTGGATGTTCAAGGTGATTGTAAATGCTCTGCCGGCTCTCGTTCGGCAGACTCAAAAGTCCAAGCGCACCAACGCGCTGGCGAGCGAACCGTTAGTGGGTCCCGATGCCCTGCCGATCAGGCCCCTTTGCTAAATCTGACGGCAGCAGGCGAGGCGCTGGGGCTGGCTTTGTGCTCGCTGCTTGTGGACAGGCACCCCACGAGCCGAACCGCCCGTCCTTGTCATTTCCGGCAGAATACTTGAAGCACTGAGTTCCGTTCTTCACCGGGCCTCCATGGAGGATCTCAGCTTGGGCTGTCGCCGCCATGGCTGCAAACGCCGCGACAGCCGTTACCGTCATCATGAATTGACGCATTGCTTTCTCCCTCGAGCTTTGTAAATTAAACGCACCACCTATGACTGCAATGAGCGTACCTCATTCAAAATGCGGACATCAAGAAAAAAAATATACATATTAATTCGAGACACCCGTTCGATGTGTCGATCCCGACAGTGTGCTTTTAAACAGTGCTGCAGCCGTCGCCGCTAACGAGCGGGCGCGCAACAATCATTTGCGTTGTCGATCTCATCCCTTTGATCATCATATTCTCGGGCGATACGCCGTAAAGGCTGTGCGCTCGCCCAGGAACGGGCTGCGCCGCGAGATGAAGAAAGCCTTTGATTTATCGAAGCAAAGCCGATCGCATCCATGCTAAAAGCAGGCTGACCGCTGTGTTCACCCCAAGGCTGGGGCGAACACGAGGTCAGTCAAACGGTTGGGGCCGGCTGCCCGGCAGGAAACCGACCCGGTCAGTCGCTGCTGGGCGCGGCATGACCACCGTCTCTGTCAACTGGCCAATCCGGCCAATCGGGTTGGTGCGCCGCGGCCCGCAGCCGGTGGATTGTCGGTGGCGGGCTGACACGGCAGAGGAGGCCGTTTCCGGACCGCCGCCCACCGCTGCGCGGGCTCAGCAACAACAATAAGCCTGCCTGTCAATGAACTCCCCACTCGATTTCAAAAGAGGCAAATTTTTCGATTAGGAGAGTGAAGCGAAGGCCAGGTGACTTCTCGGCCGGTATCAGAGCCGATGTTCCTCGAGTAAAGTTGACGTTGCGAGCAAACGCAGAGATGCGCCGCCACAGCGCCACGTTAAATATTCTGCTTCGTCGCAAGAGGTCCGGCGAAAACCGCGCGGCGACATCAAACCACCCGTCAGTGTTGGCGAGTGACGTTACGCGAATTCAGATTCTCAGACCTGGCCGCCAGGTGGCGGTGATTGTAAACCGGCGCCCGTTCGACAACACGAATGTTGGATTGCCTGGCCGAGCAGCGCCGCGAGGCCGTGCGGGCACTGCGCGATTGCTACGGCTTTACCCCACCCATCTGGCAGACTATTTTCCACTGCGCCGGCGTGACCGGCTGCACCGACAGGCGCGACAGTTTTATGAGCGCCATGTCCTTCAGCCCCGGCGCTGCCCGCACCGCCGCCAGTGTGACCGGCGTCTTGAACGGCGTCACCGCCTTGACGTCCACCGCGACCCATGGGTCGCCGGAATTGGCCGTCGGATCCGGGTAGCTCTCACGAATGATTTCGGCGATGCCGACGATTTCCTTGCCCTCACCCGAATGATAGAAGAAAGCGCGGTCGCCTTTTTTCATTTTCATCAAATTCTGTTTGGCGGTATGGTTGCGCACGCCGGTCCAGGCATCGCCCGTTGCGCCTTTGTCGACCTGCATGTCCCACGACCAGGTGGTAGGTTCCGACTTGATCAGCCAGTAGTTCATGGTAGCCACCCTTCTGCCCGCAGCGGTCGCGTCAGCAACGCCTCGATTGCGGCGTCGATTGTCAAAGCGCCATCGAGCACCGCCGTAACAGCAGCCGTGATCGGCATCTCGACGTCTCGGGCGCCCGCCATGTCAAGCAGCACTGCGGCCGTGAATGCGCCCTCGACGAGATGCCCGCTCTGGCGCGCCTCGTTGAGATCGTGCCCGTGGCCAAGAGCGAGGCCAAGCGAGAAATTGCGCGACTTCGGGCTCGTCGAGGTAAGGATCAGATCGCCCAATCCCGACAACCCGGTCAAGGTGGCGGGCTGCGCTCCGTAAGCCCTGCCGAACCGCATCAATTCCGCAAAGCCGCGCGTGGTCAGGGCCGCCAGGGCGCTCGCCCCCAGCTTGCGGCCGGCGACGATTCCTGCCGCTATGGCGAGCACGTTCTTGGCAGCCCCGCCGATCTCGACGCCGCGCACGTCAGCTGAGTGGTAGGGCCGAAACAGTGCCGACCCCAGCGCGCGGGCGAGCCGCTGCGCTACCGCCTCGTCGGCCGCCGCGAGCGTCACGGCTGTCGGCAATCCGCGCGCGACATCGGCGGCAAAACTCGGGCCTGACAGGATCGCCGGCACTGAGCCGGGCAGGCATTCGGCAATGATCTCGGTCATGAACCGGCGCGTTGTCCGCTCGATCCCCTTGGCGCAGGCGACGACCGGCGTACCCGCCGCAATCGCCCCGGCGAGGCCTGCGACCGTGTCACGCAATGCCTGGGCAGGCACCGCGATCAGGATGGCCTCGCCTGCCACCCGATGCTCGGTCAGCGCCGCGATGACCACACGCCGGTCGATCGGCACGCCAGGTAAATGCCGGCTGTGGCGAGCCGCCGCCATCGCGTCCGCCGCGGCGGCGTCGCGGGCAAACAGCGTCACGCTGCGGCCGCCGCGGGCAATCACATTGGCGAGCGCGGTACCCCAGGCGCCGGCGCCGACGATGGCGATGCGATCCGCGCTCGTGCTCACGCAACGACCGGACGTGCCACTTGATCGAGCGGCCAGCGCGCCCGCGGCGAACTGTCGAGCTTGTCGCACAGGCCGTGCGCAAGCCGTTCCGCGCCAGCCCAGGCGATCATCGCGGCGTTGTCGGTGCACAGCGACGGCGGGGGTACGACGAGTGCAACCTGATCCTGCACAGCGAGCTTGCGCAGCGCCTGCCGGATCGCCTGATTGGCCGCAACGCCGCCCGCCGCAACCAGAGCGGCGGGCGTGTCGAACCGCTGGCGAAAGATGCGCAAGCCCTGGCGCACCCGCTCGACCACCGTCTCGACGACGGCGCATTGGAAAGATGCGCACAGGTCGGCCACATCCCGGTCGGTCAGAGGCGCGATCTTTTCGGCTTCGAGCCGCAGCGCGGTCTTGAGACCCGAAAAGGAAAAATTCGCATCCTGCCGGCCGCGCATCGGACGCGGCAGAATGAAGCGGGAGGCATCGCCGCGCGCGGCTTCCCGTTCGACGCACTGGCCACCCGGATAGCCAAGCCCCAGCAGCTTCGCAGTCTTGTCATAGGCTTCGCCGACGGCGTCATCAAGGGTCGTGCCCAAACGGACGTAATCGCCGATGCCGCGTACTGCGACGATCTGGGTGTGGCCTCCCGAGGCGAGAAACACGCAGTAGGGGAACGGTGTGCCGTCGGTGAGCCTTGCCGTCAGGGCGTGCGCCTCCAGATGGTTGACGGCAATCAACGGCTTGCGGTGAACCAGCGCGATCGCCTTGGCGGTGATCAGGCCTACGATGACCCCGCCGATCAACCCCGGCCCGGCGGCCGCCGCCACCCCGTCGAGAGCGCCGAACCCTCGGCCGGCTTCTGCCATCGCGGTCGCGATGACGACATCAAGCGCCTCCACGTGGGCGCGCGCGGCAATTTCCGGGACCACGCCGCCGAAAGCGGCATGCTCAGCGATTTGCGACAGCACGACATTCGAGAGAATCGCCGCGCGGCCGCCATCGTGGCGCTCCACCACCGCCGCCGCCGTTTCATCGCAGGTCGTTTCTATGCCGAGCACAAGCATGGTTAATCCGTCCGCCCGCGAGGCGTTTGCTTTTTTGAAAAGCCTGCTTAAGACCTACCTGAACGGAAGCCCCGCATTGAGCCCCCGGGTTCGGCGTTGCGGCCGGCCCGATGGCTCCGCATCGGGTAGCATTGAGGGCTCGTATGACGCAATCCTCAGCACCGCCTCTGCGCATTGGCACGCGCGGCAGCGCCCTCGCGCTGTGGCAAGCGCGGGAGGTGCGTGCACACCTGGCAGCGGCCTACGGCGTTCAGCCCGAAGCCATCGCGATCCAGGTGATAAGCACGACCGGTGACGCCATCCAGGACCGTCCGCTGTCGCAGGCAGGTGGAAAAGGCTTGTTCACCAAGGAAATCGAGCAGGCGCTGATCGACAAGGCCATCGATATTGCCGTGCATTCCTGCAAGGACATGCCGACGGTGCTCCCGCCCGGGCTGGAACTTGCGGCCTGCCTGCCGCGCGAAGATGTCAGGGACGCCTTCGTCAGCCGCAAATCCACCTCGCTTGCGGGTCTCCCGCACGGCGCCGTGCTTGGCACCGCATCGTTGCGCCGCCAGGCGATGGTGAAGCGTTTGCGGCCCGACGTATCGGTGGTGACGTTCCGCGGCAACGTCGATACGCGGCTCAAGAAGCTTGATGATGGCGTGGTGGATGCAACGCTGCTGGCGCTCGCTGGTCTCAAGCGGCTCGGGCGTGAAGCCGCCGTGACAGCCGTGCTCGAAGCCGACGCATTCGTGCCCGCGGTCGGCCAGGGAGCGATCGGCATCGAGGCGCGCGAAGCCGATGCCCGCACCCGTGACCTGCTGGCGAGGATCAACCATGCCGAAACGCTTGCCGCGCTCCACGCGGAGCGTGCTTTCCTGGCCGCACTGGACGGCTCCTGCCGCACGCCGATCGCCGGGCATGCGCGAATCGAAGGGGGCGACATGTTGTTTCGCGGCATGATCCTGCGCCCCGATGGCAGCGAGGCCCACGAGACCGCACGTCGGGGGCCCATCCAGCATGGCGCGGCGCTTGGGGCGGATGCGGCGGGCGAATTGAAGGCGCGGGCGAGTCCCGGCTTCTTCGACGCGGGGTGAGCCGTGCGCCTTCTCGTGACGAGACCGGAACCGGAAGGCGCACGGACCGCGGCATTGCTGCGCCAGCGCGGTCATGAGGTGCTGTGGCTGCCGCTGCTGCGGATCGAACCGATCGCCAACGCTGAGCTTGGCGCCGGCCCGTGGGCGGCCGTACTGTTCACCAGCGCCAATGCGGTTCGGGCGATCGCGGCCCACCACCGTTTCGGTGAACTTGCCGGGCTTGCGGTCTGCACCGTTGGGCGGCGCACTCAGGCCGCGGCCGTCGCGGCCGGATTTGTATCCGTCATGTCGGCGGACGGCGACGTCAATGCCCTTGCCCGGTTGGTTACATCCAAGTTGCCGAGCCCTGCTGTTGCGGTCGCAAGCTTACGCCGCCCCACCTCCCCTTCCGCTTGTCGGGGCGAGAGGGATGGGGCGCCTTTGGGCAGGCCGGGACTGGGCCCGCAGGCGGGGGGAAGTGCCCCTCTCCTCTACTGCGCGGGTGAAGACCGGGCCGGCGACTTGGCTGGGGCCCTGCAATTGCACGGATTGCGTGTAGAAACCGTAATTGTCTACCGTGCGGCAGCGGTGACGGCGTTGACCCCCGAGGTGCACGCCGCATTGGCCTCCGGCGCGATCGACGCCGTCATCCACTACTCGGCTCGCACCGCGGCCGCCTTCGTGGCCGCGGTCACGCGGGCCGGCATTGAGGATTTGTCAATCCAAACCCGGCATTTGTGTCTGTCCGCCCAGGTCGCCGCACCGCTTGCGGCGGCGGGCGCCACGGCGATCGAAGTTGCGAGCGGACCGAACGAGCAGGCGCTGCTTGGTCTCATCGGCGTAACGTGATCCTACCGCAAGCGGAGAGCCGGGGCGTTGCATTGCCCGCACCCCGCATACAGTATGCCGGCGCGCGGAGAATTCGGAGAGTCCGATGGCAGACCCGCAAGACAGGACGCAGCGCGAAGGCGTCTCCGCGGACGGGCATCCACGCCGGCAGCCGCCGACCATCGACCTCGAGGCGGTCGAAGTCTCCCGCGATGGATCGCGCGCGACGGGTCCGACGAAAAAACCGTCCGCTGGGGGGCGATGGCCGCAGCGGATTTTGGCATTCCTTTCACCCATGAGGCTCGCGATTATCGGTTGCGCGGCGATCATTGGGGGCGCGCTCTGGATTTATTTCGCTGCTGAAACCAGCGATGGACCACGGCGGTATGCGGGGAGCCCCGCCGCGGCCGTGCCCGATAATGTCGTCGCGCGCATCGCCAAGCTCGAGGCCATGCTTCGGGAGCCGCAACCGTCGCCCCCGCCCTACCTGCCCCCGCAAACGGGCGAGGGTGGAGTGGGGGAGTTGGCAAGCCGTGTGGTCGCTCTCGATGCAAAACTGGGGGCGCTGACCGACCGCATCGCCGCCTTGGAGGCTGCGGTCCGCGACGCTGCGGTTGCGGCTCGTGTTGCGTTAGAGCGCGCCGACGAGGGTGCTCGCCGGGCGGGCGGGGAGAGAGGCAACAGCGACGAGCAGAATCGCACGCAACAGGATGACCGCGGCGCCCTTGACGATCTCGCCAACCGGGTCGCAACGCTTGAATCGCAACAAACAGCGCTCCAACAGAAACAGGAAGGATTGGATCGCGTCACTGGCGCAATAACTGCGGTCGACAAGGCGCGGCTTGCGATGGTGGCCGTGGCCCTGCGCAGCACGGTCGAGCGCAACAGTCCGTTCACGGCCGAACTTGCCGCGGCCCGGTCGCTCGGTGTCGACGAAAAAGCCCTGGCTGCGCTCGCGCCCTTTGCGGCGACCGGCTTGCCGACGCCAAGCGAACTCATAAACGACTTCTCGACACTGCTGCCGGAGTTGCGGCGCTTGTCGGCGCCGCCCGGCAAGGACCTCGGTTACCTCGACCGCCTCCAGGCGAGCGCGGTAAAAATGTTGAACATCCGGCCTGTGCACAACCAACCGGGCGACGATCCGGCCACTGTCATGAGCCGCATCGAGTTCAAGATGGCGCAGCAGGACATCGAGGCGATGGCCGTCGAGCTCGATAAGCTGCCGGCGCCGGCAAGGGAGATTGCGCAGCCCTTCCGCACGAAGGTGCTGGCACGACAAAACGCGCTTGAAGCGGCGCAGCGCACCGCCACCGCAGCGCTGGCTCAGCTTGGCGAACCTGCCGTGCGCGGACCGTCGCGCCGATGATTCGCGTTGTCGTTTTTCTTGTTCTGACGGCTGCGTTCGCGAGATATGTGGCGGTTTGGCTCGCCGATCACCCGGCCGAGGTCGCCATCACGTGGCTCGGCTATCACGCCGAACCCCCGATCGGCATCCTGATTGCGGCGATCGCCTGCGCGGCGGTGCTGCTGTGGTGGCTCCTGCGCTTGGTTCTCCGCGCGCCCGGGCTGATTGTCTCCACCATCGCGGATCGCCGCGCCGCTACCGGACAGCGGGCGATCATGCGCGGTCTGATGGCGATCGGCGCCGGCGATGTGGGCGCGGCCCGGCGGTTGGCGGCGAGAGCGAGCCGGCTGGTGCCGCAACAGCCGCTGTTGCTGATGCTGCAAGCCCAGGCGGCGCAATTGTCGGGGAATTCCGACGGCGCCACTGCGACCTTCCAGGCCATGGCGGAGCGCACCGATACCAAGCTGTTCGGCTTACATGGACTGTTCATCGAAGCGCAGCGCCGCAATGACCTTGTCGCTGCGCGCCAATACGCGGAGGCCGCCGCCAAGGCTTCACCCTCGCTCGCCTGGGCCGGCCACGCTGCACTCGAATTCCGTTGCCGCGATAGCGATTGGCCGGGGGCGCTCGGAGCCCTGGACCGCAATCGCAAGGGCGGTCTTCTCCCCGATGACGTCTTTCGGCGACAACGTGCGGTCCTGCTCACCGCGCAAGCTCTGTCGTTGAAGGATGCGCAGACCCGCGCCGCCAGCGAGCTCACCCAGGAGGCTGCGAAGCTGTGCCCCGGACTGGTGCCGGCGGCCGCGCTTGCCGGCCGCCTGCTGGCGGAGGCCGGCGAGCGGCGCAAGGCGGTACGGATTCTCGAAGCCGGCTGGCGCGAAAATCCACACCCGGACATCGCCAACGCGTATGCGGACCTGGTCCCGGGCGCATCGGCGCGCGAGCGTTTGCTGCGGATGCGCGTGCTGGCGCGGCTTGCTCAATCTCACCCGGAAAGCGCCCTGGCGCTCGCTCGTGCCGCGCTCGAAGCGCACGAATTTGCTGAGGCGCGCGCAAGTCTGGCGCCGCTCGTTGCAGCGCCGACCCGGCGCGTAGCGACCTTGATGTCACGCATCGAAGCTGCCGAGCATGGCGACACCGGGCTCGCCCGCGAATGGATGGCTCGCGCGGTTCACGCTGCCCATGATCCGGCCTGGACTGCCGATGGAGCCGTCGCCGAGACCTGGATGCCGGTCTCGCCGGTCACTGGCCGGCTCGATGCTTTTGAGTGGCGCGTGCCGGTCGCGGAACTGACCCCACGCGGACGTCTGATCGAGGAGGCGCCGATCCTGGGTGCCGTCGGCGTGACAGCCGCGGGCGATTGCGCGCCGTGCGCGCCGCTGACGGCGGCGCCGGAGCGTGCGCTGAGGCCGAACGGTCCGCTGGATGAGGCGCCGATGCATCCTCCGGACGACCCGGGCCCCACACCCGAGCATGCTTTGGACCCTGTGCCTCAGCCCGGCGCTGGCAGAGCCGGGATCCGGCCGTCATGGTTCTCCCGCGGCGCGCCGTGACGATCGTCCCATTGCAGCGCGTTTCGTTTCGGCCCGAAAAACACGGCGCGGCAGCCTGCGACTTTAATAGAAATAGTGGAAGCGCCGCTCCCGTCTTGACGGTTGAAACATAATATTCGTGCTGGAAAATGAAACTCGCTGCGACCATCCAACTGACGCTGACGGCAGAGCAGGCGAAGGCCCTTCGCGGTACGCTTGAACGCGGCAACGCCGGCTGCAACATGATTTCGCAGCGAGGTTCTTAAGCTGGCACGACGCATCAATACGCCTTGCAAAAACTTGTCTGTCGCCAACTGAGAGAAGATTCGGGCTTGACCGCTCAGGCCGCCGTTCGTTGCATCGCCAAAGCAGCTGACACCGATACGACGCCGAAGGCCAAATGGCGTCCGGAAGATGCCTCGTATCGCTCGCGGCATGCTTGCGAGACTTGGTCCGCCTTGTCGTTTGGTCGCCGGCCCGCGGCAAATGGTGTCTCGCGTCCGTGACGTCCGGGATCCGCAGTGAGCAGACAAGATGACGCTCCCCCCGCCACACCGACACCGTCATCATGCTGGCGGTTCTTTCGACCGGGTCATCTGGATCGCACGCCTGACCCCGGCGAGTCCGGCAGGTAGTGTGGTGGGATGCATCCGGGATCGACCCGGCTGCACCGGGCGGCACCTCGCGCTGGCCTGCTGGCCCCTCGATTCCGCCCTGCCGAGGCCGCTGCGCTTTGTGGTTGCGAGCTCAGTTAAGTCCGCGCGATGACATAGCGCATGTTTCCCTGGAAACATCGGCGGCTAGCTCGGCCTGATCGGGAAACATGCTCGCGCCAGTATTGCGGTGGCATCACGCTTGCGCCACCGGCGGTTCGCCCTATAGTCCGCGCCGATTTTCGAGCACCGGGCTGCAGGAGGACGGGTTTTGGCCAAGGGCGATGTTAAGAAGGTGGTGCTGGCCTATTCGGGCGGCCTCGATACCTCGGCCATCCTGAAGTGGCTGCAGACGACTTATGGCTGCGAGGTGGTCACCTTCACGGCCGATCTTGGCCAGGGCGAGGAACTTGGACCGGCCCGCGATAAGGCATTGCTGCTGGGCATCCGGCCGGAACATGTGTTCATCGAGGATTTGCGCGAAGAGTTC
>JASHRR010000170.1 GCA_030037185.1 Xanthobacteraceae bacterium
GCTCCGCGTTGATAGCCCCTATCTTTTCCAATAGCCTCGCCCACCCTCCGGCGTACCGGATATCAAGGGCAGAGCCCTTGGCTAGTTGGTCAAGCATTGCTGGTCGCAGCGTGTCGCCAGGCAGCGGCCTGGGAGCGGCCGTGACTGCCCTTCCATGCGCGAAGGGTTCCGTTTCTTCGCCCTGCGAATGCCACCTCCTGCGCGGCGATGTTCGCAAGGTCGTCTCCCTCGGGTCTGTCTGCGCGAGCCAGGTAGCCTCTCTATAGCCTCTTGGCCGCGGTTCGACCTTTCGACAGTCGTCGCGGAGCGGGCGATAGACCGACACAGCTGCTCAGTTGGCGAGTCGCTAAATCGACGCGAATAGTCCAAGGCTGCTGTCAAGTGCCTGATCGATGAACTGAGCATCGGCTTATCCCCGAAGGTTTCCGAGGAGGTTTATGGCCGGATAGACCTGCTTGCCGCCGCGCGCGCGGGGATTCTCGGTGGACTACAAGTGCGCCGGGTGGTGAAGTTGTCCGATGAGATCTAAGCCTCGGTGAAATCGCGGCCGAGGGGCCGCCGGATGCATTTGCAACCGACCTGCACGAGCAGGTCAAGAGCTGGTTCGGAATCAATTTTGAAGAAACGGGTTGTGACAGATTTCAACAACCCACCTCATCAGCGCAGCCGCTGGCCGTCAGGATGTGCAGGCGCTACTGTCCGACGGCGAGGCGCTGCTGGTGTATGCGACCGGCGAGAAGGAAAGCTACGTCTTCGCGGTTACCCGCCAGGCGCCGCCTGGAAATCAATTCCCGTCGGGACGGCGGCGTTGTCGGAGAGGGTGGCCGCGTTCCGCCGCGGTCTCGATGTCGAGGCGCTGCGGGAGTACGCCGAAGGCGGCAAGCCGGTGCTGTTCGACCTCGGGCTTGCCAATGACCTCTACGCCGCTCTGATCGGACCTGTCGAGGAGGTGATCAAGGACGCGCGCCATTTGGCGAGCGGGCCCGCTGACCACGCTGCCATTTCACCTGCTCATGACCGAGAAGCCAGCCACTGCAATTCCGCAGCTCAAGGACACCTCCTCCTACCGGGACGCCGCCTGGCTCATCAAACGCCAGGCAGTGAGCGTTCTTCCCTCGCTCGCGAGCCTCAACAGGGCCCTGCACCAAGTGGTGCGCCGGGACCCGAGCACCAAGCTGGTGGGGTTTGCCGATCCGCTGTTCGATCCGGGCGAGCGGGCGAAGGCGCTGGCCGAACGGCGCGCACGGACTCGCGTCGCCGTCACGAGGGGCTACAGCGACTTCTGGCAGGGCGCCAGCATCGACCGGGCCAAGCTCGCCCGGTCTGCCATCGCTGCTCGACACCGCTGACGAACTCAAGGCGGTGGCCCGCAAGCTCGGTGCCGCGGCGACGTCCACCTCGGCAGCGACGCCAGCGAAACCGTGGTGAAGCGGACGGCGCTGGCCGACTACCGGTGTCCATTTCGCGACCCATAGTCTCGTCGCCGAGGACGTCGCGGGGCTTACCGAACCGTCATTTGCGCTCACGCTGCCGAAGCAGCCGACCGAGCTTGATGATGGGCTGCTGACGGCGAGCGAGGTGGCCCAGCTAACGCTCAATGCCGACTGGGTAGTGCTGTCGGCCTGCAACATCGCAGCCGCCGACAAGCCCACGCGGAAGCGCTGTCGGGACTGGCACGCGCCTTCTTTCGGGGGCGGGCGCTTCTGGTATCGCACTGGTCGGTCGAGTCGGAGGCCGCCACCAGGCTCACCACCCGACATTCGCCATAATGCCGGCCGATCCGAAGCTCGGCCGCGCCGCCGCTCTGCGCAACGCGATGCTGGCCTACATGAACGACAAGGAGAGCCTGCTGAATGCCTACCAGGCATTCTGGGCGCAGTCATGCCGCCGGCGGCGGCCGCGAGTGGCGGTCGATCCGATCTTCGCGACCATCGAGGAATACAAGCGGACCGACAATGATGTTTGCGATCTTTGGCGCCAACCGGATGATGACTATGGCTATTATAATTACGAGGAGTTAATCTCTCTCGACAAAGCCCGCGTCTCATATCACCGACAACGAAGTCAGGCAGCAGATCGTCAACGTCATCATGAACTGCTGGGTTCTCCGGTTCTCCGGCGCGGACTCTATCCTGCCTGGGGCCATGGCCGATCGGGAGGACTTCGCGCGCCTTATGGCGAGAGCACGGATTGCCAACCGGAGAACCCAAACGTTGCGGGGAACGAGCGGTCGAAGCCAACGCGTTCCTGGCCGCGCACAAACGGGGCGTGTCGAGGAAAACCCGAATTCGTCAACGTTCACGATTTCATGGATCGCAAGTTGGGCCGCGCCGTGTGTCTACGCCATGAGCGACAATGTTGGATGGGTCAGCGTCGGCTGACACTGCCACCTTTGCGGTCAATGCGATCGGTCGACGGTGGCAGACCATGGCGTTGCCAGACGCACGCTCCAGGGCAATCCAAGCGTCTGTGCGTTCGTCATTTTGCGCGGGCGAGGCCCGCCACCCACGAGGTCATCGCAGATGTCAGAGCCTACAGCGGTCGCTTTTGCGCGCCGATCACAGGTCAACGTTGAACACCGCCAGGCAGGAGTCGCGCCCAAAGCTCGGCGAATGCTCCCGCAAACGGATGGAACGTGAAGTGGACCATGTGCTTTCCTGCCGGAACCACAACGGCGCGGAAGATCACATTGGCTTTGAGGACTTCGGTCGGTCTTCCGTCGACCGTCGCTCGCCACCACGGATGCCAGACATCATTGAGTACCAGAATGCCGCCTGACGGCGCATCTACATCGACATCGACCTCAGCATTTGCATAGTGCGTCAAGCGTGCAGTGCCAGACCCTCCTGCAACCATGGTCGCTCGTAAGCCAACTGGCGCTGCTTTCAGCAAGACCGTGTGGCTCGGGTCGACATCCGACGGCCAGCCCCTGCCGATGAGCTCATCGAACTTCGCGATGCGCCAGTTAGTCATCAACATCACGCGTGGCAAGGCCCGTGGATTCTCGTAGACATATGCATTCTTGGTATGTGCAATGAATGTCAGATCCCCCGGACGTAGCGTCGGGTCGATCTCCTCGACAGGTACGCCAACTGCGATGAAGCGCAAACCGAAAAGATCGGCAAAAGCCGATCGGTAGGAAGGGAATAGTGGTGAAAAGTGACGATCCCTAAAAGACGCCACCGTATCGCCGGCGCCGGTCGCGTCATTCAGCAGCTTGAGCCGCAACGGATTGTGACCCAACACGTGCTCGCAGCCTTGAATCATGCACAGATTTGGCCAATGGTAACCGATGCCGGTCAGCTCGACCCGGTCGCGTCGATTGGGCGCCGTGGCGGCTGCGAGCTTCGAGTTCAGGAGTGCAATCGTTTCGTCCTTGGTGTCGCCGCGCATCGCATCGAATACCTGCGCAGTTTGTCCGGTCGACATGTGAGGCCTGTTGTTCCAGGCGAGGTCGCCTGCTGCGAAGACAGTGAGCAACAGTACGGAGGCGAGCGATGACCAAGCATTCAGCCGACGTCCATAGAAAAGCGTGACGACTGCACCACCCGTGAACGCGAACGCCGAGGCGACCGGCATGATGGCGAGTCTTGCTGTCACGACGATGTGTGCAAGTCCCAAGGCTATCGCGACAAGCGCGATCGGAACTGCTAGTTCCACCATCTGCTGGGTCGAGGTGGGGCGCGGCACGACGGAGTCTTCCAGCCAGCGATGGACGAGATACCCAGCGATGATTGCGAGCAACACGCCAAGCACAAAAGTTGCGTCCGCCGGACGTCGGAATAGGGTCACCCCTGGCAGCAGCTCGTACAGCACATGAAAAACCGGCGTGTACCACCCGAGCGCGTAGAGCAGCGCGAAGCTGGCGGCAATCGAGAAGAAACGGATGTCGCGCGACCAAGCGAGGCCGCGAACGACGCCAAGGGAGATAGTGACAACAAGTGGCAGCGCTCCTACGTAAAGCAAACCCATATTCTTGGCGAGATGGATCTCGCCACCCCCGAGTGCAGCCTTCCAGGACCAGGTGCCCGGTCCCCAGTAATCCAAGTCGGAGGGAGACATAGCGCGGTAGAGATCGGGAAAGACGAGCGTCAGGAGATGGGCTGGATGCAACGAGCCCAATTCGGTGACTGTCCAGGCAATCTCAGGCCGGTTCGACCGCGCTGCAAGCAACGCTGTCATAATGACCGGCACGGCCGCCGCGAAGCCTCCAACGGTGAAAACGGCAGCAAGCGGCCTCGTGCTCGCGCGGATGCACTTCTGCCTGTCGTCGCTTCCGATCCAATGCGCCACAACGGAGCCGAAGAGGACATAGAGGGAGACCAGAGCAACTTGGTCTCGCCCGATTGCTAAGAGCCCGCCGAGAGCCCCGGCCGCCGCTCCGGCCAGCAATGATGATCGCTGCAGCGCCCGTCCCAGCATCCAGAGCGTCAGAGCGAAATAAGCGATGTCGATGATCTCGCCGGTGTGCTGGAGTCGGGAGTTTGCGGAACCGCCAAAGGCGAAAGTGAGCCCAGCCACAAGCGCGCCCGCGGCGTGCCAACCACGATCACGAAAATATAGGATGATGCCGATACCGCCGAGAGACAGGTAGGCGAAGGTCAATCCGTCGACAGCGCGGAAGGTCGGCGCTCGATCGAAATAGGCGAGCAGTAGATGCAGCGGCGAAAATAGCAGGGACTGGGGGTCGGAAATGAGAGGCCACCCAGCGAAAACGTTAGGCGTCCAGAACGGGGATTGATGAGTCGCCAGCGACTTGGAGAGAAACTGCAGTGGCGGCAGGAACTGCGACTTGGCGTCCCAGGGAATCGTGACTGCTCCCGACAGCCACGGCCACGCGGGAAACAGGAAGACGAGCAGGAAAAGCGACAGGATTGCGGCAAGCGGGAGTTCAACCTTTGACTTCGCCGCGGGCTTGCAAGTTCCACGCTCCGCACCTGCGAACCCGGTTTTTGCCCGATCGAACACGAACGGAGCAGATAAGCCGTGTACCGAACTTGACCGAGCGTTGCTTGTCAGCCGTCCGAACGTCGATGCGTCCTCAGGCGTTGCTTCCACTTGCGCGTCGTTCACCGCACCGCCTCTAGGTCAGCAGCTGAGGCCAAAGCGATTGCGATGGTCTCGTCCATCGCCGCCAGAGGATATGGCATCAGCAAAATGAAGGCGCGGGCCTGAATGCCCGATGAATGCCCCGGAACGCCCACAGAGGCGCGACGAAGCTTTACTTGTATGGCTGGCCCCCTGCCGGGCCGTGGGTATATAGGCAAGGCTCTCGTGTTGTACACATACCGACAGCAGGGGCGCGCAAGTCGGTTAAAAAAACCGAATACCGCCAACGACCTCCGTCCTCTACCGTCAACTTTCCGCGAGCCGTTCGCGGATTCGTGCATTCGCCAACAGCCGCAGGCAGAATCTTTACCCAAACCACTTGCCGATTGTTCGCAAGTTGGACCTCGACTCGTCCAGCTGCACCGCAGCCCTAGCCGGAAGTGGCGGCTGTGGTGGAGAGTTCGCCACGAAATCGAAATCTCTCCGCCCCGGCAACGAGCCATAGGTGAATGGCTGCTGGCGATTGCGGGTCGCCTCCAGAACGTCGTCACGGACATGGTCGAATAACCGCCGCACCCTAGAACGGGCTTACAGCGGCGACTAGCGCCTTCGCCGCTGGCCGTCCATGCAGCAGCGTGCCGCACCCGCCCGCACGACCACCGAACGGCTTCCCGTTACGGGTGAGACTCAGACGCCGCTCCCGATTCGACGGCATGTAGACGCTCGGCATCACGTGCAAACTGTCAACGCTAACCAGGATATTCAAAACTGAATCGATGGTAACAAGCCTGACTCTAGGTATCACCTATTGCTACTCATACAAGCAAAGCAATACCTATGTGGGATTATTTGTTGTGAGTTGCTCCGACTGCAAGAACTCAGTATCAACTAGCCACCAAAAACCAAGAGAGTGAAAACTCATGACAGCCTTTTCCACCAAAGGCGTCCCGACGACGTAAAGTCAGCGC
>JASHRR010000171.1 GCA_030037185.1 Xanthobacteraceae bacterium
CTGTGCTCGACGTAGCGCGGGTCACGCCGGTCGGTGAAGCACTGCGCAAATCGCCGCATCAAACAAACACCGCGGTCCACCAGACCTAACAGTAGGGCGCCCGCGTTCGATGTAATCGTCCCGCCATCGAATTCAGCCACCACGGCTCGACGTCCGACGGCTCCAAACTCAAAGCGAATCGGCGTACACTCTGTCTGAATCGGGGTTCCCCGCGAATTGATGGAAAGCTGTTCCGGCACAACAACTTTCGCTGATTCGCGCCCCCGATGCGCTCAAATGTTTGAGAATTCCGGGCTAGAGGCGTCTTCTTCCGTCACGCCCGGGGACCCGAACGTGGCGCCGGGCTTATCGGCCACGTAGGTCACCTCGACTCTATGGGCCGCCTCACGCGCAGCCTCAAATGTGTCGGCTATCACCACGGCAATGATTTGGCCGGCGTGCTCAATTTCGGAACCAAGCCGTTGGATCGACGTCGAGGCATCGCCGCCTCTCGGAGTGAACGCAACGTCCCTGAGTTCGTTCGTGTTGTCGTACGTGAGGTATCGAGTACGCCCGGCACCGCAAAAGCGGTGCCAAGGGTCAATCGCTCGATGCGACCTCGAGCGATCGTGTCGTCAGCAGATACGCATAGGCTGGATTCCCGACCGGCACGTCGGAAGGGTAGTGGGCGTCCCCGGTGACCTTCAGGCGCGCGTCGAGCCTCACGGCGGGCTCGCCCATGTTGGCCTTGGGCACAGGTGCTGCAGCGCTGGCCATTCAAATCTCCGTCCGGGTATCATCAGGCCGGCAGGGCGGCCGCGCCCTGCAGGGCGCGCACCAGCGTGCGCTTGCCGAGCTCGACCTTGAAAGCGTCGTGCTTGCGTGGCACGGCCTCGGCGAAAGCCGCCTCTGCAGCCGCCCATGCGGTGCGCTCGTCGATCGGTTTGCCGCGCAACGTGTCCTCCGCCCGCTCTGCCCGCCACGGCATGGTCGCCACTCCGCCGAGTGCGATACGCGAGCTGCGCGCCAAGCCATCAAGATCACTTCCGACCTGCAGTCGCTTTGTACAGGAGCCAACTGACGAGCCTTGGCCTTGTAGTTTACGCGGACCGGTGATGGCAGCTTTGGGTCAAAAAGAGAAATCGCAGCGAACCTCAATTCTTTGACACAGGTTGCAGCTGCCAAAGCGTCATGTAGTTCATTATCGGCCGCTCGAACGTTGCTCCCTTGGCGATAAATGGTTTGCCCGAATCCAGCATCGGCTGGAATCGATCCAGCTGCTTCGCCGCGTCCAAATCGATCCATAGACTTACATTCGTGAGTGACGAGGTCATCTCGTCTGCGCCAACATAAAATGCAAGCAATCCGCGCATCGACTCGATGCCGGGGCGAAGCACCTTCTCGGCCTCGATCATCATTTGCCGCATTTCAGCGAACCTATCCGGCGGGCATCGAAGAATAGAGACCCTCACAATTGGCTGCATTGGAAAATTCCCTCTCCTCCCACTGTAAAAGGATATATTGAATCGCTCACGATAGCCATAACGACGCGTAGCGTCCGGTGTGGTCCGGCTCGGGTCACTTTCAGACGAAATCGGAGGCTGCCACGGCGTCGATTCCATCGATCGTTATTCGTGCCAGCATCCGGCCGCACCGAGCACGCCATGATAGTGGTCTTGCCGGCGCCGTCCGGGCCGAAGATTTCCGCTCGTTCAACCGCGAAGCTCACATGGTCTGCCGCGGCGGTCTCGCGAAAGCGCTTGATAGCCCCTTCGACTGCGATGATCGGTGTCGTGATGGTCATGACTTGCCTGCGGGATGCGCCTCGAACGTCGCGCTGGCCGGCATGCCGGGCACCAGCTCATGGCTCGGATTATCAATCTCGATCTTGATGCGATAGACGAGAGTCATGCGCTCAGCGTGTGTCTCGACGCTCGGGGTGAATTCAGCCGATGAAGAGACGAACGAAACGCGGCCCTTGTAGCTCTTGCGCGGATAAGTATCCGGCTTGACGACGGCAGGCTGGTCAAGCCGGACTTTGCCGATATCGGTCTCGTTGATGTACGCGCGCGGCCAAACGTGGTCGAGATCGGCGAGCGTGACCGCCGGCGTGCCCGGCACCATGATCTCGCCAAGCTCCGCCTGGCGCACGGTGATCACGCCATCGAACGGCGCCCGCAGCACCGTATAGTCCAGTACGATCTTGCTGAGCTTGAGCGCTTCCGTGGCATTGCGGACATTGGCCTTGGCCAGTTCGACCTGCCGTTCGGCGGCCTTCTCCATCGCCTCGTCACGCGCGATTGCGGCCGTGGCCTTCTTGAACGTCGCACTGGTCTGATCACGCGTCTCGCCCCTCCCGGCGCCCTTCTTGAACAGATCATCATACCGCGCGAACTCCACCCTCGCCAGTTCAAGATCGGCGGCACCACTTTCGACCGTCTTGCGCGCTGCTTCTGCGTTTTGCTGCGCCGCCTCGAGTTGACGTTTCTGCACCTCCAGTGTTGAAGTGGCAATGATAACCTGCTGGCCGTAATCGGAATCGTCAACGCGCGAAATCATCGTTGCGGCGTCAACCCACTGGCCTTCGTTGAAGGGAAGATCGGCGATACGCGATTGCACCGTTTTGAAACTCAGCACAACCTGATGAGCTTCGATGTACCCGACACAATTATGGTGTCAGGGTGGTTTGACGACGTCAGCTATTTCGCGAAGGCGTCGTGGCCGAATGCCGCGGCGACGCCAGCAATCGACACCGCAACGATGAGGATATAGGCAAGTTTCCGTGGAGAGAGGCATCACACATCCTCAAATCATGAAGCGGGCATGTTTTCGCGATCGATCCCGGCAAGCCCCAAGGATTGAGACAGACCAATGCTTAAGACACTTTCGGCCACCAATTTGCGCCCGTTCGTCAGAGCTTTGGTGGTCGCCAGCTAAAAAAGAAATACCTGCTAACTCGGCGCTAATCATAAAGTGGAGGCTACTATGGCGCTTCGCCTGGACGGCAACGCCCGTATTCAGTAAGCACCTTGCCTGCATCGTATCGCTGCCAAACGATGCCCAAGGAGGATCGGTCGATGCCCAGGCTGATGGCATCGGCCTGACCGTTTATTGTCGCACTGCTGATTGAGACCCTTCCGAAACGGTGAATGTGATTGCTTTCCTCGGCCGTCAGCAACCCCGTATCCTCATCGAATACGACAACAATCGATCGGTTCTCTGATTGTGGTTTTGCCGCGGTGTCGGTCAAGACGCAATCCAGCCGGAGGACGGCAGGAGATGCGTCGGCACCCTGCACAACCGTCAGTGCAACAACCGTCACCAATGAGCAGACACGCATTCGAATTTTCCGATTACGAGGTCAGTCGTGAAAGTAGGGTGCTTGTCGCGGATTTCATAACGTCGCGCTCTGATTAAAATCAAAAGAGCATCGCCACGGTGACATTGCCAAATTGAGCTTAATCAATGTCGCCCTCAACACTTCGTGGACAGTACGCATCCTGCCTATCGGAGCAATGTCACCGTGGCGCACTGGATCAACATCCGCACAAGTTGGGGCGCGATTGCACTGCTTGCGGTTGCGGGGCTGGGCGGGGCAATAGCGTGGGGCGTCGTTCGCACCCCACCCGAGCAATTTATCACCGCGCCGGTCGCGCAGGGGCCGATCACTCGCATTGTAACGGCAACGGGAACTGTCAATCCAGTGCTGACGATTATTGTCGGAACCTACGTTTCAGGAATAATTCAACACATTTACTGCGACTACAATACCCAAGTAAGAGCCGGTCAGGTCTGTGCCAAGATTGATCCGCGTCCATATCAGGCGACGTTCGATCAGTACACAGCACAGCTTCTGCGCGACCAGGCAGTCCTTGAAAAGGATCGTATCGATCTCACACGTTATCAGGCGCTCGCTGCGACGAATGCCATCGCACGTCAGCAAGCCGAGGATCAGGTCTATATCGTCAGCCAAGACGATGCGACTGTGAAGTTTGATCAAGCGATGGTGGACGGCGCCAAGCTCAATCTCGACTACACCGATATCATTTCGCCCGTCGACGGAACCGTTGTATCCCGCAGTGTAACCGGCGGTCAGACTGTCGCCGCTAGCTTTCAGACGCCGACGCTGTTTCTCATTGCTACCGACCTCAAGCTGATGCAGGTGGACACGAACAGCGCCGAAGGCGACATGGGTGGGGTCAAGGAAGGTCAGGAGACTACTTTTACGGTTGACGCCTTTCCCGAGCGGGTGTTCCGCGGCAAAGTTACTCAGATCCGTCAGTCGCCGCAGACGGTCCAGAACGTCGTGACCTACGATGTCGTGGTCGGCGTCGATAACAGCGATCTGGCGCTGATGCCGGGGATGACCGCATCCACGCAAATCATTGTCGATCGAAGAGCCGATGTTCTCCGAGTTCCGAACCAAGCGCTGCGATATGTGCCGGGTGGCCTTTCAGCCATTCAGGCCCCGGCGCAAGAAACGCCATCGAGCAGGCCGTCGCAGGTATGGGTGCTGCGCGATGGTCAGCCCGTTGCCGTCATGGTCGTTCCCGGTCTCAGTGACGAAAACTTCACCGAAATCGTGAGCGGCAATATCCATTCCGGCGATCAAGTCATTACTGCTGAAAGTGGCAATCAAGCTAACCGCCAGTCTAGCGTGCCGTCGCCGCGCATTTGAGATGGTACTCCGATGTCGCGCCAGACCTCCGCAACCCAACCGGTCATCAAAGTCGACAATGTGTTCCGCACTTTCGTCATTGGTGACATGGAGGTCGAGGCGCTTCAGGGAGTCAGCCTGAGTATCCAGTCGGGCGAGTTCGTGGCAATCATGGGCTCGTCTGGCTCGGGCAAGTCAACGCTAATGAACATTCTTGGCTGTCTCGACCAGCCGACTAGCGGCCATTACGTGCTCCAGGGCGTCGATGTCGCAGCGCTCGGCGAGCCGGACCTCGCTCGCATTCGCAGCGAACGTCTTGGTTTCGTATTCCAAAGCTTTAACCTCTTGCCCCGCACCAGTGCCATCGAAAATGTAAGCCTGCCGCTCTATTATGCCGCTTCGGGGCCTAAGGGACCCGCTGAGCGTTTGGACCGCGCCCGCAAGGCGCTGCATCCCCTCGGATTGGGGGATCGCGAACGTAATACGCCGGGCCAACTTTCGGGCGGTCAGCAACAGCGCGTTGCCATTGCCCGCGCACTGATCAATGCACCGAATCTTCTTCTGGCCGACGAGCCGACCGGCAATCTCGACACGAGAACTTCACACGAGATTATGGAAACCCTGCTCTCACTCAATCGCCAGCAGGGCGTGACCATCGTGCTCGTGACCCACGAGTCTGATATCGCCGCCTATGCCGATCGTATCGTTACTATGCGCGACGGCAAGATCGTGTCCGATAAGCGCGTTGCCAAACCAGGAGTGCTGGCCGCGGTTGGTGATGCCGAACGCCCGACGTTCTTCCACCCGCCGGAGTCGCAAAAACGTACCTCCGTGCTTCCCGCCGGCGGTTTCCTCGGCTTCGCGCTCATGATCCTCATCGCTGCGGCGCAGGCACTCGGACGCAACTGGATGCGTTCGGTGCTGACTATGCTCGGTGTTTTCATCGGCGTTGCGGCGCTCATTGTAATGGTTGCCGTGGGCACCGGCGCCAGCGAGGCGGTCCGTAATCAGATCGAAAGCCTCGGCACCAACGTCGTCGTCGTTCTTCCGGGCGCCATTACTACGGGTGGCATTCGCGCCGGCTACGGCAGTGCCAGCACGCTCACGGTCGTGGATGCGCGCGCCATTGTACGCGATGATCCCGCAGTGGCCCAAGTCGGATACCTCATTCGGCAGCAAGGGCAGGTGCAATACAGCAACCAAAACTGGACGACGACCATCCAGGGCGTGAGCGCAATCTATCCCTCAATAACGAACTGGCGGATCGCTGCAGGTCGCGGGATCACGGAAGAGGACGAAACACGGGCCAACCTCGTTGTTGTCATCGGGCAGACTGTTTACCGCCAGCTTTTCAGTCCCGGCGAGAACCCGATCGGCGCCTACATCCTCGTCAAAAGCGTGCCGCTTCAGGTGATTGGCGTGCTGGTCGCCAAAGGTCAGTCCCCTTTCGGAACCGACCAGGACGATTTGGTCATGTTGCCATTCACCGCCGCCGAGCGCAAAGTGATTGGCGTCGCAGCACCGACCACCCAGCAAACACCGCTCAATTGGCCATATCTCGCATGGCCCAATCCTTTCAACCTGCAGGCGCGATTGACTGGCTTTGTCAATCAAATCTACGTCCAAGCAGTAACTCAGCAGCAAGTGCAGACTGCAATTCATCAATTGACGGAAACGCTCGTTCGCCGACATCGCATCAAGCCTGGCGCGATCAACGATTTCGACGTGCGCAATCTTAGCCAATTCGTTGAAACTGCGGAGAGCAGCAGTCGCATCATGGCCCTTCTGCTCGCAGCGGTGGCGTCAATTTCCCTTCTCGTTGGCGGCATCGGCATCATGAATATCCTGCTGGTTTCGGTGACCGAACGCACGCGCGAAATCGGCTTGCGCATGGCTATTGGTGCGCGTCGGCTCCATGTCTTGCTGCAATTTCTAGCTGAAGCAGTTTTTCTTAGCATCAGTGGCGGACTCGCCGGAATTGTCATGGGAGTAGGCTTTTCTGCGGTCATCTCCTTCCTTTTCCACTGGGCGGCTCCAGTATCGCTGGCAGCTGTCGTCGGCGGCTTCCTGTTCTCGGCGGCGGTGGGAATGTTTTTCGGCTATTATCCGGCGCGCAAGGCAGCCAGCCTTAATCCGATCGACGCGCTGCGCTATGAGTAGCCGTCTGTCATTAGGCGCCCTCTGCCTGAACTTGACGAAAAGCAACGGGTCGGACGGCGCAGAATAACGAAACGCCAAATGGCACCGGATTGCCGGTACACGAGTTAGAAAAAACCGAAGCGCTCAATGACGAATCGAATCGCGCGGGCGCTGACGCTCTTGTGGTTTTAGGTGCGCTTGTGGGCGAAGCTTGGACTCAAGCATCAAGCGGCGTTGAAGTTTGCGAACAGGGGCGTGATTTAGCGATACTTTGTGCGAATTGCCGTATTATAGCTCCCGAGCTGAGCAAGTCATCCAATCTCCGGCCGCCGGCCCCGTCCTTCGAGTCCATTGCTCAACGCAGTATGACCAACATCGAGGGTATGCCACATCCCGAATTGCTTGACCATCAAATCAGGCAGCTCACAGCTGACAGTCTATCAGCTGAGCTTGCGTAAAACGTCCAGCCACGGCCCGGATAAGCCGATAATTTGCGCAAGCCCTCCGGTAATCTGGGCGCACGTCGTGGAAATTGATCGTTTGGAATTGTTATTGAAACAGGGCGCCGCTCCAGCAGGAAGCCTCTACAGTAGAAGGCACGGCAGAATCATCAAATCATCTGCGGCCCTACTTCACCGGCAGCCCACGATTTAAGTCCGTCGCAGAAGCAGCGACTGAATCGGAAAATACATTGGAGAGGGCGCCGGCGCCCCGCCCGGAACTCGGAAGCGGAAGGGATGGATGCTGAATGCGCTGCGATGTTCAAGAAAGTCGGGCTCCCATCTGGCCTGCCTTGATGGCAGTATGATCGATGCCTTTCATACGATCCTGACGACGCCGTTAGATGTCCCACGACGTTGTCACGACGGATAATTCACGGACTTCTGCGGGAAGAACTGCGCTTCAAAGGAGTCATCGTGTCGGACGATATCGGCATGCGCTCGGTGAGCTCCACGTTTGAGAGCCGGAATGCGGCGGTGCGTTTCCTATCGGCTGGCAATGACATGCTGACCGTCTGCGCGCACTGGACCGACACGGAACGCGCCCGGGTTCTCGCGCAGGCCATTCTTGATGCTCGGCGCAGCGTGTTTGCCTACACTTCTCCAAGTAAGGCCATCACGGACGCCTCAAAGCCGCCGACATGCTGCTTTGCTCGCTGCAATGCATCGCTGTTCCAACGTGCGCTGATTCTTCCGTCTACCAGCAGTACGGCGGAACTACAAAGACTTTCCACCGTTTCAAGAACGTGAGTCGACAGAAGAACAGCGTGTCGACGAGTATTCACCATCTCGACCAACAGCCGCTTAACTCTCCAGGCGATGACTGGATCGAGGCCGTTCAGCGATTCGTCGAGAATGATAAGCGGCGGATTGCCGAGCAAAGCCGCCGCGAGGGACAGCTTCATGCGCGTACCGTAGGAGTATTCCCCGATACGCAGCTGAAGCCACTCCCCCAGTGCGAGCAACTCGATCAGGTCAGCGTCGAACCAATCATTTGAAGCGCACCCTCGTATCGAGGAGACGAGCTCCAGGTACTGAGTACCGGTAAGTGTCGCCGGGAGATCAGCAGGATCGATAGCGTAGCTGAATATGCCCTTCGCGAGCTCGGGCTTCTCTGTGAGATCAATGCCGAATAGATGCACGCTGCCCGAAGCAATCGGAATTTGGCCGGTGATCGCGCGCAAGAGTGTGGTTTTCCCCGAACCATTTGGCCCGAGGAGCCCCATGAAGCACCCGGCACTCAGCGTGAAGTCAATATTAGCCAGCACAGACCGAGCGCCATAGCCTGCCGTAACCGCCTGTACGGTCAATAACACGTCTGTCGCCCCTTCAGGCATACACACGATATCTGCGTCGAGCGCTACCCGAAATCAGGACTAGAAAAGCGGTAACCGGTAGCACGATCCAAGCGTTAATCTCCAACGCTCCTGTCAGTGTTAGCCCCAACGCCGCTCCGTGAGTCATCATCGCCACGTTTGGAAGCGACGGGGTGTTTGCCGAAATGAGCGAAAAGACGCCGTTGGCGGTTAAGAGTGCAAGCGCACAGACCACGGCAAGGGTCCAATGTGCCGGATCGGTGACAAACCCAACGAGTGCGAGCGGCACAAAGCACGCGAGCGAGATGACAACTGGCAGGCGCACGATCCCGGCCCACGCGACAACAAATTTCAATGGCGAACATCGTAAAATCGCGGACGCAAGAGGATGGCTGCGCAACGCGCCAATAAATGTGGCATGGGCTACGACAGCGCCGACGATCAAAGCCGATACCGCGTTCCGTTGTACGAGGCTAGCGACCGCTACCGTAACGGCTACGCACAACACGAATGCGATGTACTTGGCAGCACTCCGCAGCACTCGGTGATCCATCACCCAGCGGCCGACCCATCGCGGTACGACCTGATCGAGAGCGGCAAGCAGATCGAGCAGGCCGCTTTCCCATTCCGATAATTGCCCGCTATCGCTTGAATATCGTAGGCGCCGCATCACCGCCGCGTCGCGCGAACGCTCGTCGGGAAGTCGCGGCTGGCAGATGGACCAAAGGTGGGCGATGAGCGCAACGGCAAAGCTTAGCAGGAACGTAGCGGCGACCACCAATCCAGCAATCCCAGGGTGCTCAATGCCAATCAAAACACAGACGATGGACACACCGATGCCCAGCAATGCGGCTTCAGCTACTCCCAAAACAAACGCGGCAAGTCCTGCCGCGTTCAACCGTGTCGTGATCAAAATGGGCAAAGCAGCAGTCCAGGCGGCAAACGCAAACCTCAGCATCAGGCTCACCGCCCACCAGCCCGCTGCCAAGCCAAGCAATACCGACGCGCCGAGCCCGAACATTGATAGGATGGGCCATGCAGCGCGCAAGGCGGCAGCATTATGCATCACGCGACGGTATACAATGTCGCTCAAATACGCGCCGATCATTGCCACACCGAAAGTCGTAACGATAAGGTCGATCTTGCGTTTCTTAACTAGGTCACGAAGGCGGTTCCCAATGGTTAGCGCATTCCATCTCATGACCAGGAAAGCTGGATTCTCTACCATAACGGATCTCAGGCTGGGCACATCCGGTAAACGTGAAATGTAAAGTCGCTCTCTTCAGTCATTTATCACGGGTGAGAACTCTTCGCAAAATGGGTTTAGACGGTCTTTTTGAAGGCGGTCGGCAGGGACTGCCGAACCGGGATTTTGCAGCTGAGGCTCATGTCAAACGCGGCGAGGATCGAGCGCGACAACTTCTCGCGCGATGGGCCGCGGCCTCCTGAAAGCCCACTGGCGCGTTTTGCAGGTTCCGCCGCTATTCAGCGGCGATCGTCTCGTCGCGCTGATGCGTTAGCGCTAGGCGACCATATCACAAAACAGCGGGTGTGGGTGTATACTCAGATCTTCACTCGCCAGCCCGGTGGCGTCGAGCATCTTGTGGATGATCCCGCACTGTGGATGATCCCGCACACCTCCCGCACCAGTTCTCCTTGCTTCTTCAAATCGCCGCCTTGAGACAACTGGCTTACTGGATTATCGAGCCAGGCAGCGCTTGGGCAACTCCTAAACGCAAAGGCAGGGGTAAAATCCACTTCCAAGAGCAGGCACAGCCCTGGCGCTCTCCTTTCTCGATACGGGGCAGGATCGTCGGAATGCCGAGCTTGGCAGATGGCTCAGGATGTCTTGCGCTTCGGCATAGAACTTGACGAGCTCGCCATCGACAGTCTCGCAATTCGTTGCTCAACCTGCCTCGTGTTACACGACCAACTCGAAGCCGGGCATCACTTGCAGGCTTGCGGGCGCGACGCAGCGCAGGGTATCCGATCCCCACGATAAGACCTGCACTCTCCCCGCAATCAGTCCATATTGGACGATGATGATGCCGTTCGATCCTACGGGTTGCCAGTCACCTACTCGACAAGAGATCATGCGGCAGGAACCCGCTCCGCCCACCTGCTTATCATCGGGAGGCCCGTAGATCGAGATGCAGTCTGCTGGTCGAGCGTGGCCTTGCGGGCGCTTGGCCGGTCTGCCATCAGGCACCGACGTGGTGCCTCGCCCGTTTGAATCGTCCCGCCACTTACAGCGTCTTTAGATATTCGATCAGGTCGTAACGCTCGTCCTCTGTCAGCAGGCGGCCGATGACACCTGGTTTGCCGGGTCCCGGCGTTCTCTCCAGCGAATGGCCGAGGTTGCTGTTGCCTGATATCGGCGATCCCTTTGAATCGACCGCCGAGAACAGCGTTTCGCCGCGACGACACGCCGGCTTTTCGCCCGCCTCCACGCGGAAGCCAACTTGCTGTGGATCGAAGTCGCGCGTGCCCATGCAGAATTGTTTTGGCCGTTCGGCGGCAGGGCGGAGCATCCAGTAGAGCGAAGGCACCGAGCCATTATGAAGATACGGCGCCGTCGCCCACACGCCGTTCAATGGACGGGCGCGGTAATGGGCTTCCTTCGCGTTGCCGGGATTGGGACAGTTCTTGCGCGAGCGCCAGAGTGCATGGCGTTGTTCATCTGAAAGATGATTGTCATCCATCCATTTCCGGTTGGCGCGGTCGACGACGATCATCAAGGCGAGCGCAAATGACATGTCGGTAGTGGACGAGGTGGGAACGTCTGTACATCCCCAAAGCTTTCCGAGGTCACGGGCAGGGTCAATATCGAGGAAACCCGGCACTTCGATCATTCGCGACTCCAGGACATTGGCCTGGCCGGGGTCGGTGCCCATGCCGTCCACGCTCTTCTGAACCTCGTCCAGCACCGGTCCATCGCCGTCCTTTTGCCAATGGGACTCATTCGGTGACCAGAAACTCTTGTCCGGATATTGCATATCGAACCGCGGATCGCTGACCGGCCCGAGATGGCATTCCGCGCAGATCTCGGCATAGATCGCGCGACCGCGATTGACGCGGGCAGGATCGATCTTCCAGGCGGGATCGTCCGAAAACATCTCTGACGGCCATTTCGGCGATTTCAGCCCGCCAAAACCCTTTGGCGTTTGTTCAAACGGGTTCGGCCCGCGCAGCATTGCTTCGATGCTGGCGAGATTTTCGACATCGACGGACGAGCGAAACAGCGCATCAGAAGAACTGTTGGGCGATAGGTTGATCGACGCCGAGACGCCGAGCGCCTCACCGGCATTGCGAATGAGCGGCTGTTCGATCGAAGCGTCGTATTGCGCCCAATTGAACCACGGCACGGTCCAGATTGGCGGGAAGCTGACCGGCGCATCGCGCAGGTGCATGTTCTCTTCGGATACGGTGAGCCCGCCGGCAACCAGATCGGTATAAAAAACCTGGTTGCCGATCCGGTTCAGCGCATCGAGCCGGCCGTAACCTTCCTCGGTGTCTTGGCTGTGCACTCTGCTATACAGGTTTGCCAACGTGGCTGCCTGCGCCTTCACGTAGGCCGCGGCGTCCGACAGTCCCTTTTTCAGCTCAGTGCGCTGCGTCTCGGTCGCGTCTGGACCGAGCACGCGGGTGGCAAAGCGGTTAAAGCGGCCCGGCACCACCAGCGTATAGGCAATCGAGAGGCCCGTTGCCTGCTCAAGCTTTAGGAGGTTCACCATCGCGGGGCCGCCGTCGTAGCGGATGCTGGTGCCCTTGTAGTGAATGCTGCCGGAATGGCAGGCCGCGCAGGTCAATCCGATCATATCAGGTTGCGCGGCGCCCGTTCCGGGATCGGTGACACCTATCAGACGCGCAAAGCCGACCGGTAAGCCGTCGACATTCTCAACCTGCCCCTTGCCTGCCAGTGATTGCGTCGATGCCGGCGGATCGGTGGAATCCGCATAGCCATAGCGGAGCAGGGTCGCCTTGTCGGCGTGGATGGTTTTCGGGCTGGGAATGAAGCCGAAGCGTTCGAGATAGTTGCTGTCGCTGAGCAGCCCGGGTCGGGAAAACAGATGGATCCGTGGCTGCTCGAGCGCCACGAACCAAGCGTAAGGTACTGGAAAAGTCTTGGTGCCCTGGCTCACGTGATGAAACCAATGCCGATCCTCCGTGGACCAGTTCTGATCAAGCCAGCGCGCCGCCTTGATCGGCAGCGGGTCGGGCAGAGGAGGCGGCAGCAACTGCGACAGGGTCGCAGGCAACTTCCCAGGCATTGCCACCAAAATCGCCCGGAGCTGATCCGGAAATTGGGTGATCGCGAGCACCAGCACGGCCAGGGCGGCAACGAGGATTGCGGCAGCTTTGACGATCGTCACAGCTCGGCTCGGCATCGGCAAAGGATGCGCCAGCCGTGCCGCGATTCGCTGGGGAAAGCGCCGATCCACAAACAGCGTCCTGACTTCCGCGACGCTGAGATAGCGATCATCGCCTTCGCCCTTGCCCAGGATACTGAGCAGAACCGGCCATTCGCCGTTCATTAGCAAGCGGTCGATCGGACGCCGGTGTCCTTTGGCGCGCGTGAAGTTCGCATCCATGTAGCTCGTGATTTGCCTTGAGTTCAGCCCGCGTTCGATACCGCCACCGGGGGCTGGGTAATCCGAACCAAAGCCGGCAAGGCGCTCGATCTCGGACTCGTCCACCTGACCGTCGACGTTAAGGATCCGCGAGCCGGCGCCGTGCTTGTCGAGCGGGCCGTTGCGCAGTTCGTCGAGTACGGCACCCGACCACCAGCTTTTAAGCAAGCGCAACGGGCTCAGCCCATTGGCGATCAGCGCGACCAAATAGACCTCCATCCCAGCAATGCGATCCTTCAGACCTTTTTTACCGGTCGCAGCTTCGATGGTACCAGTCAGCTTTGGCAGCGGCACGACATGTCCGCCGACACAACCGCCGGCGACGAGGCCACGCAAAAAGGGGCAGGGATTGCCGGGCGACACTGGAATCTGGTGGCCGGCGCCGGCAGATGAATCGGCCTGTAGGTCTGGCATGGTCTTCAATCCTCAAAATATGGCAGCGTTCAAAAGGGACTGTAGTCATTGAAGCCCGATAGAAAATCAAAACCGGCGTCACTCTGCCTGTGGGTGTGGCGGAGCTTTGGGCTGAATCCGATTCGGTGTCAACTTTACGCAGGCAAGTAACCCGTCCCCCACCTGAAGGGCAGGGGCTTTTGTCCCAGCCTCTAGGCGGTGGGTGACCAGGGTCAGCTTGGGACTGCGGCTCCAAGCTACGTTGCAGATAGGTTCAAGATCCGAATGCTTCTCAGTTCGGAACCTCTCGAAGGCAAGACTTAAGACAAGCCTGGGATAGGCCCGAAAGGGGTCTTGCTCAAACGCCGGCTTCCCTCAAGCCTTCAGCACAGGGTTCCCGGTGCATGTCTTGGGTCGAGCGGCTGCGTCGCTGGTCGCCCGTCTTGATTAGGCGGCAGTATTGCCAAGCAATGCCTTTCTTTGACCTTGCCGGCCGTGAATTGCCCCTTCGTTGCAACAGCTACTCGACCGACATGCACACCTTGCGCGCACCCTTGGGCACCTCTGCCCCGAACCGTGTCGCCCGTCCGCGCCCCATGGCTTTGATTGCCAGTACGGGCACCCGCCAGCCAACACGCGTTCCGACCTCACGAACACGGGCGGCGCCGAGCGCAGGGGTTTTCGGAATTCCAAGGCGCGTACGGTTGTACTTGGTGCGCCCGCCGGACGAAGCCTCAATCGGCAATCCAGTGTCGGCCAGAACCTGTACAAGGCCCAGCGTGTGGCGTTGACGGCGGCGGCGTCCTTCAGCGGCGCCTTGGCCTGCGCGTCGATAACGGCGAGGCGCTGGTCGTTGGCGAGGAATTGTTCGATCGATCGCGCGTCTTTCTCGGTGTTGCAGGGTGCATACCGCAACAAGATTGCTGACCCGGTTCGAGCCGCCCCGAGACCGGGGGGACGATGTGGTCAAGGTTGAGGGGAACATCGACCCGCCGCAATAGACGAAGTACCGCCCGAACTTCTCAAAGATATATTCCCGGCTCTCAATACCGGCCAGCTACGCTACTGGTTCTCGGCACCAGACGTTCCCGGGTCTTCGAGCGCCTGCGTATCAAACCGAACGCGTTCGACAGATATCGCCCAACCTGGAGACGGGTATGAGAATACGACAGAACCGGCCTCCGGTGCGCTCTGAGCCCCGGCCTAAAGATCGGACTACGTCACGCAATTAATCGCGGTGGGAATTTTTTGAAATACTCGTGTGCGTCGCGTCGCAGTTTGTCCGACTTCGTCCTGGGATCGCGCGTTTGCCGGAGAACCTAATCGACTGAATTAGTTAGCCCGAGGGGACCCCCGCTTTCAAAAGCCCCTCGCGGTAATGGGCAATGTCTGCTGGGTTTCTCCAGCGGAAATTTCGCAGGTGCCGCTCGACAGTTACGGTAGGAAATGCATTTAAAAGAGCCTCGGTCGCTTTTGCGGCTTCACCCGCCTTGCCCATTTGCGCCAGCGTTGCAGCCCTGACCGCGAGCACCTGGAGGTGATTGGGATTAAGGTACGAGGCTTCGCGGACCCACGACAATGAGGCGTCGTATTGCCGCAAGAGGTAATGGGCGAAGGCCAACAACGCGTCCCATTTGTACCGCGGGTCGCTGTTGCCGCGTTGCACCGCCATTGAAAACAGCTCGATAGCCTGTTCATGCTCGCCGATAGCAAAGTGACATAGTCCCAGGATACCCCGTGCGCCCATGTCGTACGGGTTAAGGCTGACCGCTCTCTTCGCCGCCTCCATGGCGGCGTCATGGCTTCCTTGCATTGCGTGCATGTAGGACAACAGACTGAATGCAAAGGAGGAGCGGAGATCAAGCCGGACGCTGCTTTCCGCGAGGCTCATCGCCTCGGTCCATAATTGCCTCGTGCTCGTTATCCATCCGTATTGCACGCCTTGAACGCTAATCGTGCCGAGGTAAGCGCGTGCAATCGAAAGCGACGGGTCGAGAATGGTAGCTTGTCTGAACAAATCGATCGAGGCCTCGAAATCGGCTTTCGTGTGTCTGTAGTAATGGGAGAGGCCTTTCAGGAACCGGTCCCACGCGGTCGGGTCGGCCGATGACCGGGCCGGAGCCGAAGCCTCGGCGCGGAAAATTTCTGGCGCAATCGCTGCCGACAGATTTGTGGTGAGCTCGTCCTGCATCGCAAATAGATCGCCGATATCGCTGTCATATCGGCCGGCCCATAATTGCTCGCCGCTCTCGGGCGCAATCAGTTGCGCCGTCACCCGGATCTTGTTGCCCGCACGCCGAACCGAGCCCTGGATCAGATAGGTCGCGTCGATTTCGCGCGCGATAAGACGCGTCGAAAGATTCTGGCCTTTAAACGAGAAGGTCGCGTTTCGGCTGAGAACCCGGAAAAAAGACTGTAGCGACAAAGCGTGGATGAGGTCTTCGGTCAGGCCGTCGGAAAAATATTCCTCAGCGCGATCGCTGAGATTGACGAACGGAAGCACGCCCACGATCGCTGTGCGATATTGGGCTGGCAGATTCGATTTGTTGCTGGGATCCTGACCGCGCGTTGCCGGTCCGCCCGGGTGCCAGGTCCATACACCGATCGTTTCTTCGATGTTCTTGAAGCGGCGGCTGCCGGCGTTGACCAGCGGAACGTGAATATGTTTGCTCGCTTCCTGATAGGCCTTGCCGGAGACGGCGAGCCCGCCGGGCATGGCCGCGGATTCGAGACGAACCGCAATGTTCACACCGTCGCCAAAAACCTCATCCTCGTCGGCGATCACATCGCCCATGTGGACGCCGAGACGAAACTGCATGAGCCGGTCCGCCGGCAGCTGGGCGTTGCGCTCGGCCATCAGCGTCTGGATTTCGATGGATGAGTGCAGCGCGCCGACGACGCTGGGATATTCCAGAAGGAAACCGTCGCCGGTGTTTTTCACCAGGCGGCCGCCATGATTGAGAATGAGCGGATAAACGGCGCTGCGGTGAGCCTTGAAGGTCGCGTGCGTACCTTCCTCGTCGGCGCCCATCATGCGGGAATAGCCGGCGACGTCGGCGCAAACAATGGCGGCCAGGCGTCTTTCCATCCTCGGCGCATCTCCTGTATTCGCGGTCCGGCGACGCATTACGGTACGCGGCCGGGGAACCGAAGCCAATGGTTTTAAAGCGCGGCCTCGCGCCGGCGCAAGTGTTCACCCGTGAGCGATTGTCTAGCGATATGCAGTGGATTCCCTTGTTTCCGTTAACCGTCTGCGTCACCGTAGATGGGCCGCCAGGCCGCACACCGTGTAGGCATCGCCACACCAGCCGGGACACGCCCGGCGCGCCAGCAGGTCGGAAACCCGATCTACCAATCGATCCCATCAAGCAGCGCATGCGGGGACGCGTACGCTCGTCGTCGAGCAGGCGCATGCTGCCGTCCACGATCAAACCATTGCCCGGACACGGATCACCGTGAATGAGACCCTGCCAGGGAGCGGGATCAGCGAGCTGCATCGAGAGCAACTCCAGCTCGCTGGCTGGTGGCGCTGCGCTGAGTATGTCCACGAGTGTTCAGGGAAGCACAATGACGGCGAGCCACGACCTAGGTGTTTGTTGAGCAGGTAGTCCAAGCCGTCATCGACCTAAGGCCTGGCCTCGTGTGGCTGGAAAAACCGGAGTCCCAAGATCCTCAAAGATGACAAAGCCGTGCCAAACATCGCCGGACAGAAAACGCCGAGCGGTGGTCGCGACCGGGAGCTCGCGCCGTGTGCAGCGGCCGCCCTCACCAGGTCGGAGTTTTCGAGCGCATCAGCGGCGGCAGGATCAGCCGGTCGGCGGCGGCCTGCACCGCAGACCCTCTCGAATTTCGGAACCTGATGCGGGAGCTGGCCGGACAGCTGGAGCGGCCGGCGCGATCGAACTGACGAACGTTGAACGGGCCAAGACTTAGATCCCAGGGCCACCCGTCGATACGTATAGTCGTCTCGTGATCGGTCTCAAGTACACGCTTCACGCGTCGAAACGTCAGGCTAACTGATCGGCTCGCGGCCCACCCCCAGCGTGATGACGACGAGGCAGTGAAGATCCGCGATCAAGACTGAAGGTGGTGAACTGCAGCATCGGACGGACCTATGCGTGCGCCCGACCGGGCATTGGCGGAGACGATTTTTCCCGGACAGCACCGCCGTATGTCCACTTGATGGGCTGGCGGGACAACTGCCACTCTATAGGCGACGGCGCGCTGAATTCGGAGGCCTCTGCCTCCGATGGTGGAAACACCTACGCTCGCTGAGCAAGCCTGCCGCGCGGAAGCGATTCGACGAAGAGTCGAGAGGATCTGCGCTCGGTAGGCCCGAAGGGTCGATTAGGGACAAGAATGTCGGTTATGAAGTAAAGCGGGGACGTGCCGCCGTGACACCAGCGTGAGGAGGAGACGACCCGATGCCAACGTTCTCGCGCAATTTAGAGCAATCGCTCCACCGAGCCCTCGCGCTCGCCAATGAGCGGCACCACGAATACGCCACGCTGGAACACCTGTTGCTCGCGCTGGTTGACGACCTGGATGCCGCCGTAGTGATGCGGGCCTGCAACGTTGACATCGACAAGTTGCGCCGCAGTCTCGTGACCTATGTGGAATCCGAACTGGAGGAACTCGTCACCGACGGCTCGGAGGACTCAAAGCCGACCGCGGGCTTCCAGCGAACAATCCAGCGCGCCGTGATCCATGTGCAGTCTTCAGGCCGCGAGGAGGTGACTGGCGCGCACGTGCTGGTGGCGATCTTTGCCGAACGCGAGAGCCACGCTGCCTATTTCCTGCAGGAGCAGGAGATGACGCGATACGATGCCGTCAACTACATCAGTCACGGCGTCGCCAAGCGTCCGGGCCCGACCGAATCGCGCTCGACACTTGACGAGGAGGAGCGTTCTGGCCCGACCGAATCGCGCTCGACACTTGACGAGGAGGAGCCATTATTGCAATTCTTTGCCTATGAGCACCTGCCGGAGCATCTACAGGAGCACCGCAAGCCGTTTGGTGATCTAGCGCGACGGCTAGTTGAGACGCTGCCGCGCAATCCGGAGCGCACCATGGCGCTGCGGAAATTGCTGGAGGCCAAGGACTGCGCCGAGCGGGCGAAGTTGTTCAAATAGCCTCTGAGTCGCCTCGGCGCAGAACGCGGCATGCCTTGCCGCTTGTACCCTGTACGCCCCCATGTGACCAACACACCCCTTCGGGCCCCAAAAGGCCCGGTGCAGCCTTTGTCAGAGGCTCACAGCCGGCAAGATCGACCGCCGGTCCCGCTGGCGGCAAGACGGAGCATTTGGCTTGTGCTGGGGAGCGAGTGCGCACCAGCATTTCCATTCTCTTCGCTCGGTCGCGGGTCCTGGCGGCCTTTAGTCGGCCTCCTCAAAACGAGTTCGGCAGCGTTTCAGATTGAGATGAGCGAGAAAAATTGCGGTTTCATATGGTTAGTTGAGACGTTGAGACCTCCTACGGAACCACCTGCGGACGCTACCCGCCATCTGCGTCCTTTTGCTGATCGATCTGCCGCAACAGCTCGGCAATTCGGTCAGGGACCGCCTCGCGCAACACGTCACAGTGAAGTGCCCGTACCGCCGCGCCTATGCCGGTGCGCACCGCCTTCAAGTCGTTGACGCTAGGTCGCAGTCCACACCGATTTCGGATGTCGGGTGGCTTATCCTCCTCCATCCTGGCCAGCTTGGCCTCTTCTTCGACGAGCAGCCAGATGATGGCCTCCCGCTTCGTGTGATCGATCTCGATCTCCAGCAGTTCGCGGTAACGCTTGATGTTGAGGTCGATGATCGTTCGCAGAGTAGGGCTCATAGCACTGCCAACCTTCGGCAGGTCACTATTCAGCCTCTGCTCTCGGGGTGCCAGTCGTCAGCGCAAGCAAAAGCTTGATCGCGATCAAACTCCGGATCGATTTTTTTGTGCAGACTGCTTGCTATTGCGCAATACACGTGAAGGTAGCCATGCCCTCGATCGGTAGAGTCGGACCAGCCATTCGCGCCTTTGACCCATGGGCTCAGGGAAATCCCTCGTCCAAAAAAATGCATCAGTTGCTCAGCGATGAAGAACGTGCGCGTCTGGCGGTGATTGCGTCAGTTGTCCGGTTCGACAGGGGCGCTGAAATATACCGCGAAGGGAATCGCGCGGAGGCCGTATTCAACATTATCAACGGCGCGGCAAAGGCGTACCGGCTAGGCCCCAGTGGCACCGAACATATCGTGTCATTCCTGTTTCCCGATGATTTGTTCGGACTGGCGCGAGAGGGTAGGTACGCAAATTCAATCAAGACCCTGACGCCAGTCACCGCATATCGCATTCCGGTTACAGCGCTGCGAAGCCGGCTTAGGACCGACGCGGCGCTGGAGTTTCATGTCATCGCCAAGCTGTGTGAGGAGCTCCGCCAAGCCCAGCATCATGCGTTCTTGCTTGCAAACAAGCGCACGCTTTCGAAGCTAGCGATGTTCCTTCAGATGCTTGAGCAGCTTCAAGCAGCCAAAGGCGATGCAACGAACGAAATATATATTCCGATTAACCGCTCCGATATGGCCGAATACGCGGGCGTCTCGCTTGAGGCTCTAAGCAGGGCGTTCCGAACCCTCACCACAGGTGGCGTCCTGCAATGCCGAAACCGACGACACGTAAAGGTCATCGACCGCGGTGCCTTCGACAGGCTTGCCTGCAGCGTCAAGTAAAGATCGTTGCAGCACACAGCAGCGTTTAGTCGTCCTCTCAGCTCCCTTCGGTCGGCTTGGGTCTCCGGCGGCCGCTAGACTCGTTTCTTGCATTTACGACGTTGCGCGCCGGCCATCGCGTCCCCTCCTATGGGGACACGGATCAGCCAATGCAGAGCCCGCACTGCTCGAAATTACAAAGCGGTCGCGCCAACCTCTGGCGCAATCTCACGATGTCAAATCCGCCAGCCTCGAAGTGCACAAGCAAGTCGGATTCAAAATCGGTGCTTTTAGCGCAAAATCAAACCGGCGCTGAGAGGCGGCGACGCGGAGCCATCAGGCTCCATCTGACTCGTTGGTGAAGCGTTGCGTTACAAGATCGCTCATTGGAGCAAGCTATTGATTCCACTAACAAAAAAGCAAATTTCGTGAGCCCGCCGTTACAAGAGATCTTATCGGCGCAACCCGCTGTTCTGATTGGCTTAATCGCTCATATTACTGGGACACCGCACCAAGAGGAGATAGCCCGTGCCACCGACCGTTTGCTACGGCTGGGTCAAGGCAGTCTCGCCACACCCGGTCTCGAGATGGCCATGACCGAGCCTGACAGCGGGGCACGGTCGTGGTCGATTACGAGACATTCTGTAAGATCCACGATTGCCACCATCGCCAAGGCTTGACGATTGCGCAGACCGCTCGCTCCCTCGGACACCATCGAAGCACCGTCGCGACCTGGTTGGCGCAAGCGCGCTTTGCACGGCGGCGCAGCAAGCCGCGTCCCAGCAAACTTGATCCGTTCAAGCCGAGCATCACGCGCTTGCTCGACACCCATCCTTACAGCGCTCCGCAGATTTTTCAGCGGCTGCGAGGAAGGTTATCGCGGCGGCATCAGCATCGTGCGCGATTACGTCCACCGCATTCGACCGCCTCAGCGCCCATTCTATCTGAAGTTGCATTTCGCTCGCGGCGAGTGCGCCCAGGCCAATTGGGGCGTCTACGGAAGCATCGCCGTCGGCAATACGCGGCGCCGATTTTCATTCTTTGTCATGGTGCTGGCTTTCGGCCGGCAAATGTATGTCGAGTTCACCGTATCACAACGGGCGAACGAAAAAGGACGCGTGGAGTCCGGCGTGGGTTACGTCAAAAAGAATTTCCTCAACGGCCTCGAGCTCACCGAATTCACCGCCATCCACGCCGCCGCACAGGTCTGGCTCGATACGATCGCCAACGCATTCACGGCGAGACGCAGCAGCGACCGATCGATCTCTTGAGGCAAGAGCGACCGCATCTCGGGCTAGAGGCGACAGAGGTAAATGTGCGTGCGATATCGTATGGGTGCGGATTGAGCGGGCGAGAAATGCCAAGGATGAAGCTCATTCGGAGCCACCCTTTCGCTGCTGCCGATTATTGATTCTCGTCCCAATGGGCCCAAGGGGGACCAAGGATACGGCCTGATCGCCCCAAGGGCGAAAGTGCGGGGCGCACAGTCACGTCGGAAGGGCGATTTCGCACGCGAGACCATCAGCGCGCCAGTCGGACCGCACGTCGCCCCCGACATGAGCCGGTATCATGGCCTCCATCACATAGGTGCCAAAGCCCTTGCGCGTCGGCGGCTTGACGGGCGGGCCTCCCTGCTCGATCCAGCGCAGCACGCGACCCGTCCATCTGCCGAGCGCGACCACTCGACACGAACGTTACCTTTCTCCACCGATAGGGCACCGTATTTTGCGGCATTGGTTGCCAACTCGTGCAAGGCCACCGCTACCGACTGCGCCAGGTCTGCGTTCACCATCACGGGCGGTCCGTCAATCCGCGTGCGCGTCCCCCTGTCTCGGGAGTAAGGCGACAATTCCTGCTGGACCAGGCTACCAAGCTCGGCTCCTGTCCAGCGCGACTGGGCGAACAGCGAGTTGACTTTCGCCAGTGCCTCGATGCGTCCCTCGATCGCCTTTTTGAGACCTTCAGACGTGTCGGAGTGCGAGAGATGCACCATAGCCTTGACGTTCGCTAATAGGTTCTTGGCTCGGTGTTCCGCCTCACGGGCGAGAACAGAAATTTGCGCCTCGCTCCGCTTGCGGTCAGTGATGTCACGGACAATCTTTGATGCGCCGACAACTTTACCCTCCGCGCCCCTAACAGGCGAGACGGTCAGCGAGACATCGATCAGAGTTCCGTCCTTGCGCTGGCGAACAGTTTCATAGTGCTCGATGCGATCACCGCGCCGGACACGCTCAATAATTACGCCCTCCTCGTGTTGGCGATCCTGTGGGAACTCGATTGTCGCCGGCCTGCCGATTGCCTCTTCGGCCAAATAGCCAAAGAGCTGCTCTGCACCCCTGTTCCAACTTGTGATGATGCTATCGAGGTTCTTGCTTATTATCGCGTCATCACTGAAGTCGACAATGGAAGCGAGCCACATGCGTTCAAAGCGGGCGTCCACGTTAGCCTCCCGAACGATTGTTTGTAGTCTCGCAGCGTCATCCGGTCTTTCACCTAGCGCCACACCGTGCTCTTCCAACTTTCGGCTGAGCTCCCGGTAACGTTCAACGGCGAGGCGCATTCCCACAACGAAGATCGCGTTCATAAGTGAGACGAGGAGAAACAGCAGCATGCCTACCATTTCGCCGCGCTGGTCAATGTAAAGGGAGAAGCGCGGGTGGATCACGAAAAAATTGGCCGCACCAGCGCTGAGCACAGTGCAAAAAACACCTGCTCTGAACCCGCTGATCAGCGTCGTGATGGTGACAGCGGGAAAGAACGTAATGTATTGAACCCCTCAACGTAGGAGCCCCAACCGTTCCCGGCCGCAGCGCAGGGACGTCAATGTAAATTGAAGCTAGTCTTTGCATTCCGTCGGGCTCTGTTGAGAGAGCAGTTTGTGAGCCAGTCGCTTGCGCCAGCATAAGTATTGAGGCAGCACGGCTCGTGCCACCCCCTGCGACTTCTTCCGAGGGAGGCAACGGCCGGGCTCTTCGGTAAACCTCAGCTTGTCGCGAAGCCGGAATAGCCGAGGCCCACCGCTTGGGGTCCGGCAACTGCGACGTCGAGCATGGGGACCGATAAGGCCCCGGGGCCCAAATGACCTGCAGGCCGAGATGGGCCCCCCCAACAGCACCCCCATGGCTTTATGTTATGGGCCCACACCCACTGCGCTCGCTAGGTTTGCTTACACGTCTCGGAACGCTCCTCGGCTTAGCCAGTCTCGCCTGCGGGCGTTACGCTATGATCGACGACGGGCTGGGATTCAGGTGCCCTGGCAACAGGTGCGACCGGCGCGTCAGTCGGCAGTTCGCGGGCGTCGCGCACGCAACCGGCATCGAGTGGACTTTCGGGAGGGAACGCGGGCTCGGGCCGAGGGACTGTTGTCATCCCGACGAGATCAGCCCCTTTGCGGACCTTGATCGGACAAGCTGTCGGCGACAGGTAACGTTCGTTCAGGCCGCTAGGTGAATGAGAAAGCGCTCGCCTTCATGGAGGCGCGCGCCGCCGCCATTGCGTCGGGCTTCGCCGGTGCGGTCGTATGACCATCTGATCGCGTTGGGAGGCGGAAGGAAGGCGACGGCTCATTCTACATCGACAGCAGGCAGAGCATCGGGTTTTGCGGATGATGCGTCCTCCTCGGAGGGAGGTAAGAGGCTTATGGAGGGCACCAGGCGGAGATTTCGCAGCCTAGCGCGCATTTTGGTCATTCCCCTGGCAAGTACGTTCCTCCATGATTCCACTGGGTCCGCGCCAAGGAGGTCGAGGCAGCATGCCAAAGCATCGAAAGGCTCCCAAAGGATGCTGGCGTGGCCACACGCTCTATGCGCGCGTCTAGATCGGCGGTGTCGAATTCCGCAAATCGCTATCGACAGACGCCCCAGAAGCTGCTGAAGAGGCTCGCCCGAGCGTTCAAGAAGCGAGCCCTCGCCATCAAACGGGGCGAGATCTAGGAGGAGCGGGCGGAGTGGATACCGCACCAAGTCGGGGGCGCCACAGCGAAGCGCTACGCGGGTCTCTCTGGGGCAGTTGGAGCCCATTCCTGGTCGGAAAGCACCTGACGGATCGACCGGAAGCTGTTCGCCGAGATCGAGCAGGCCCGCCGGGCAAACGGCCTGACGAACGCCAAAACGCGACTTGGTAGCGCTCTCCTCTGTCCCGAATTTCAGCCTCGACAAGGGATGGCGGGACGACAACCCGGTGCTGCCACGCTGAAGCGCTCAAAGAGCGCCGCCGACCCGATCGTGCTTTCCAGGGCCGAGGATATTGCCAAGGTGATTGGCCGCCGGGCCGTTCTCGCGACGCTTCCACGATCTACCTCACCTGCACGCGGTCGAGTGGCTGCGGTCCGGCCGGTCTACGCCCTACAGCAGCGGCTGGGCCACGACAGCCTGACGACCGAATCTATCGGAAGTACCTCACTCGCGTGCAACAGCAGGTGAAGGGACTCAGCACAGCTCCCGAAACCGGCACAGAAACCGGCACAGGCATCAGTGACGAGCGCCACTAAAACGAACAAGCCGTTGAGTAGAATAGGAATTTCAGCCCCGCCGGAGTGGACGGCATAGACTTAGCAAACCGCTGCCTTCAGCCACTCGGCCACCTCTCTGCGCAATTTGATATGCCCGAGACTGCCGCACAGGCAAACGCATGTACGCGAATCTATGCCGAGCGTGGAATACGTCAACCTTGCGAACCGGAGCATAGCTGGCCCCAGCCTCATTATCGCCGGATTCCGCAAACGGCGCGACAAGTGATCCAGCAACGATGAGCAACGGCCAAGCCGGAACACCACAGGGCGCCGACGAGAGGTGGCGCAAATCCTTCAACGGTTACCCGCTGACGACAGGCTGCGGAGACCGCATCCTGTACCTCGAGCACCCAACGCTCATTGGAGGTTCGAGGGCTTCAAGCCTCAGTCTCGCCGACGCTCTTTGTCGTCAACCCCAGGCGCCGCCTCGGCGGCCGCATGACCCTGCGCTTTGCAAAGCTGCATCCGACATCACCGGGGTGGACGTGAAGTCTTTGACAGGTTCGGAGCACACTGCTCCGAGGCGAGGTTACTTCTTCTTCTTGGCGGCGACCTTGCGCTTGGCGGGCGCTTTCTTCTTCGCCGCGGTCTTCGCCTTCGTTGCTTTCTTCACCATACTGCCCTCCTAGTCAGAGCCTAGTGGCGGTGTCGCATCAAGCACCTGCGCGAATCGCAGGCACTCCATCTCGATTACTACAAGCGGAAAGAAAAAAAAATCTTTCACATCGAGGAGAGGTCGATGTGACATCCTCGCGCACGTCCTCAAGCCAACGCATTCGCTGCCGGGCCGACACCCGTTGCGGCGAATTCCAGAACGCTGCAGCACCAACAAAGGTGATCCATAAATTGCAAAAAACCACTGTCAAATCGGCGTTTCTGTGATGCTTCAATTTGATATGAGGACGCCTGCATTGCTTCTTGACGGCATGCCGGACGCGCGCCCGTCACGCAAACGGGGTTTCCGGAACACCGGATTCCCCCCTTAAAAAAAATTTGCGCGCATCTCGCCGGAAAGCGCGATGTGGACCGTCACCGGACGATGAATCGGTCGAATCGGCGCCAACGATTCGCAATTGGCTTCGAGGGCTTCCCGTTGGCGGCGTTCCCCGGGAGGTCGCGTGCCCGAGCCGTCGCCCTCCGCGCAGTGTCGGCAGGCGCGGTGCTCGCCTATCTGTCTGGTGCTGCCACACAGCCGTAGTACGGGGTTAGATGAGCGAGACATCAGGCTTTGCAGGGTGAAGCCGATGGCGGGTTTCGCATGGCGGGCGATCCCGCCAACGACGTCTGGCGCCCGCTCAACCGCCCGCCGTGCGTGTCGCTCAGATGTCGAGCTTTGCCTTGAGGACCTCGTTGACGGTCTGCGGGTTCGCCTTGCCCCCGGAGGCCTTCATCACCTGGCCTACGAACCATCCGATCATCGCGGGCTTCGTTTTCGCCTGTCCAACCTTGTCGGGATTGCTGGCAATGACATCATCGACGAGCTTTTCAATCGCGGATGTGTCGGTCAATTGCTTTAGGGCTCGTGCCTCAACGATCGCGCGCGGCTCCCCGCCCTCAGCCCACACGATCTCGAACAGTTCCTTGGCAATCCTGCCCGAGATGGCGCCTTCGGTAATCAGGTCCAGGATGAGGCCCAGCTTCCCTGCCGAGACCGGCGAAGCGGCGATCGTCCGGCCTTCCCGGTTGAGGCGCCCGAACAATTCATTGAGTACCCAGTTTGCCGCGAGTTTGGCATCGCGCTTTGTGCCGTCGCCACCGCTAACGACGGTTTCGAAGAAATCCGCGCTCTCCCTTTCGGCGACCAGCACGCCGGCATCGTAAGCGGCGAGTCCGAACGTCGACATGAAACGCGCTTTCTTGTCGTCAGGCAGCTCCGGCAAGCCGCGGCGCAACTCCTCCACGTATGCCTCGCTCAGCTCCAAGGGCAAGAGGTCGGGATCCGGGAAATAGCGATAGTCGTGGGCCTCTTCCTTGTTGCGCATGGAGCGGGTCTCGTTTCGGCCGGGATCGTAAAGCCGCGTCTCCTGCTCGATCGCGCCTCCGTCTTCCAGGATGTCGATCTGGCGGCGCGCCTCGTGTTCGATGGCCTGCCCGACGAAACGGATCGAGTTAATGTTCTTGATCTCGCAGCGCGTACCGAGCGGATCGCCGGGCCGGCGGACCGACACATTGACGTCCGCGCGCAGATTGCCTTTTTCCATGTCGCCGTCGCAGGTCCCAAGATAGCGCATGATGCTGCGCAGCTTTGTAAGGAAGGCCTTAGCCTCCTCGGACGACCGCAAATCGGGATTCGACACGATCTCCATGAGGGCGACACCGCAGCGATTGAGATCGACAAGCGACAGGGAGACGTGCTGATCGTGGAGCGACTTGCCGGCATCCTGCTCAAGATGGAGCCGCTCGATGCCCACCCGCACGGTGCCGTA
>JASHRR010001528.1 GCA_030037185.1 Xanthobacteraceae bacterium
TGGAATCAACCTGACGCCGCGCTGCCATCGTCGTTGCAGGCCATCACCTTGAGCACACCCAAAAAAAAGCCTGGGAAGCTCGACAACCATCACCGAGAGCCATGGAAGCTGCCTCTGCCGCAGTGCAGTGCGCGCAACACGCCCGTTCATCGGCCAGCATCCGATGCATGATGACGGCGATTTTGCGCGCCAGTGCCACCTTGGCCTTCTTCATCACCGCTCCGCCTGCAACCTTCATCACCCAGCTCTTCAATGCCGTGCAGCCTTGGGCCTACGTAGTTGCGCTTTTTTTCACCATAAACCCGGGCCAAATGGATCGCAGTCTTCCCCTTGATGAAGCCAACCACCTGCGACACCGCATACTTTCGGCGGTTATGCACGTGATCCGCGAGAAGATGACCCTCCGGTCGCAATTCCACGTAAATCGTTCTTCTGCGGCACTTGGGAATGAAGATGATGTGGTATTTGCAGTCCCATTTCGTGTGGCTTAGACTCTCATACTCGTCCATCGCGAAGCTTCCTTTCGTGTGCGTGGTGGCTCACGATTGGAAGTCTCCGCGGTGGACGACCGCCCTAAAAGTCAAACTTCTACTGCCACCCCGGCAGAGCCGGGGGAACTCTCAATTTCATTAGCTTAGCTGGTCAAATCAGCCCAACGTTCTAAACAAGCTTGCATAGGGCCTGAACTTCCGTAATCGTTGTGGCCATACCATGTGCTGCGTCATCGTGCCAATAATGCAATACTTGGAGTGCATCCTCGAAGGTTCGGACGGTGCAACTAGTAAGTCCCGTGAATCCGAAGGAATTGCCGAACGCCACCTTGCTGGCCGGCAACCGGGATATGTGGCCGATGGGCAACCGGCACCAAGTCTCCTGTCGGCCGGATGCCGAGCTATCGAAAGTTCTTGTTACGCCCAATTAGCTCGTCATGCTCGCCTTTAACCTCGAGGTCTAGGGATAACACGTTTATTAGGAATAATTGGCTGGAGCCTTGCTAGGATCGAAACGTACCGGACTACCTATCCGCCGAGCCTGCACCGAGGGACTTTCAAGCAAGGTCTGGGGGAAAACGCGTTTGAGTATGGGAAGAAGATTGAATGGCGGTGTAAGCCAAGGCTCGTGCGCGCACCCGCATGGGTCTGGCATTGGTTTAAAAGTTGGCGTGGTGGCGAACAGAACACCGCGCACCACAAGTAGTCCAGTCATCCAATCAAGGGTAAGATCCGAAAGCCCACTCTCGGTGTTGGTCGCCGGGTAGCCGCCACCGACATCGCCATGGGCACCCGCGAACAGGAGTTGCGTAATCTTGGGATCCGGGTCCCAAAGGGTCGGCGTGAAGTCTGCGCGCATTTCGTCACGCGAGACACCATGTATCCCCGCGGCGACACCGAGACCAAGAGTCGTATTGGCAAAACGAAACAGGTCGGCGACTGCTCCGGTACTCGTAAATTCTGGGATACCAAGCGAGCCCACGGTATCCCAAACGGCAACCGTATCGATTGCAACAGGCCAGATTAGCTTATCGGTTGGCGGTTTCGACAAAAAGCCGGGGAAGTCGGCTGCCAAGTCTTCGAAGCGGCTAAGCAGGCTCGGATTGGGATGGGCGGCAAGCAGCGCGTGCTGGTAGTCGTGCCACACGGCTGCACCCAGCCGGTAAGCCCGTCCCGTGTCACATGCGAGCGGCAGCCTGGTGGGATCGAGAAGGCCTCTTGCCTGGATGAGGCCGGCAAGAGCACGCACCGTATAAGCGCCCCGACTAAATCCGACCAGGAAAATCTTGACTCCAGGGACATAATTGCGGGAGACAAAGGTGTAACCGCGCACGATTCGGGCGATGGTCCCGGCCCCGATTGTCCCGCCGAGAAGCTTGACGAGAATATTATTCGAATCGCCAACACCATGGAGATACTTCGCGATCTGCGTGACCGTGCCGGCCGCGTCCCTCGCGACCCGCTCCTGTTCATCCGCCTGTGTTAAATCAGCCGCGTTGTCCTTACCCTCCAGGTTAGTGAAAAACTTGAAAACGTTAGTTGGAAAGCTCGGCTGATCTGCGGAGTCGTCGGTTCCTGGACGGTTCCACGTGCCGTCCGCGCAGAAGACAATATTCGTCATCGCACTTCTCCTCTCCAGCCCTACTATTTTTTGCATGTGCTGATGGCAGAAGATCTTAAGTGGTTTGCCTGAAGATACAGTCCGTAGAAACGCTGCCGAATCCCCCAGAATTTATCTGGATGAGCAGCCCGGGTTTGAGTGCGTGGTCGCGTACGGCCGGTCTACATTCGAGAGCCAAAGGGGCTTGCCGGGCACTCATGCACGGCAGGAGGGCCTCTCTCAATCGCGCGACCGGGCCCATGACTGCGGTTGGTCGATAACTGGCCTGCTCGTGAGAAGGGGAGTTATCAACGTGTACTGGCATGGACAAAAAGAGGACAGCCCGGAGACGACCGGGTGTACTGGCAAGGAGGCCCGGGAAATCCCCATTTCGATTTGCGAAGAGATTATCGTAACCGTGTGACGCGTCGTGTGACGTAGCTCACATCGCGAGCGCGGTTGCGTTTCATACCCTGATGTTCGCAGCCGCTCCCAGCTCTCGATTATCCCATCCCGAGCACAAGCCCGAGGGTCAGGACCGCCAGCCACCGAGCCGCGCGCCCGGAAGGGCTGCAGAAGGGCGCACCCGCTCTCCTTCGTGCTCGTCATGATATTGCCGGTTGTTCGGTAGGGGCATCCGCGCGCAGCCCGGCTTGGCCAGTCTGTCTTTGGAGACTGGGTTCGCCCCCGCTAACAGTCAATCACACTGTCAAGTTATGTTACTGTGTCGTCGCGAGCGCTTATCCCTCTTATCATACGCCGAACGTAGGCTCCGATCTCCTCACACGCCGAGGTCGAAGCCGTTCTCAAGTCTGAAAAAGCGCGACGTGCCAGCGCCAGGCGGCCTCGCTAGGCCGGAGGCGAGGGGGGCATGCCAACGGCGGCAGTGGCAGCGGCGGTTCCGCAACCTCCGAGCTAGAATTTTCGTTGGTCGAATCGCTCGCCGCTCAACTCAACATTTTTCGCTCGATACAGCGGTGAGCTGTACTGGTCCCTTCAGCGTCCCTCGAGAATGTTGCAGCCAATTACTGCTTTTGTTGCGCCGATTGCATCGTCGAGCCGCTCTTCGAATTGTGAACTTGCGTTCCGAAAAGAATCGTTCAGAACTGCCCAATGAAGGCTGCCAACATTACGTCGCACAAGCTCGTTCGTCTGCCTGATCAGCGCTCACGCTGCTCCCAGGGCAGCAGACGGTCAACTCTTTCCAGGCGCCGCTGGTGAAGCGGAAAACGCGGAATTCGCCGGCTAGCCCGGTTTTCTCAAACGAAAATGTTTGAGAATTCCGGGCTAGAGGCTTCTTTGATCGAGATGAAACGCGGATGTTGCAACGCCGCAGGTGTTCCGCTGCTTCCCGGTGGCGGACCGCTTTTCGCGGCTCAGGCGCGACGCCGCAGGGCCTCGGATCCGGCCGCGAGCTCGACGATCTCGGTGGTAATTTCTTCTTGGCGCAGCTGATGCTCGCGCTGCGAGAGCCCAGCAAGCTTCGATGCGATGTTGTCCTTGGCGGCGGCCATCGCCATCATCCGCGCCTCATTCTCGGCGGCAAATGCGTGCATTGCTGCCTCGAGCAGCTGCGCGTAGACATATTCGCTTGCAAGCCGCTCCAGCAACACCCAGGGCGCAAGCGCGATCAGCGGCGGCTGATTTTGAACCGGGCGCGCGAACCGGCCGAGATCGACGGGTAACAGCGAATGACGGTCAATTTCGATGCCATGCCCGGAGCGCAGGCGTGAAAACACAACCTCAACATTTGCTACAGTTCCGCCGGCGACTCGTTCGTAGAGGGCGTCAGCAAGTCTGTTCGCAAAGCTTTGAATTGCACCGACCTGGGTCGCCATCGGAGCCGTCCAGGCAGGCCGAATGTCGCGTTCCTCCGCGACCGCTGCACCTCGCGTGCCAACAAGAAACACGCTTGCACCTTTAAGGTCACCCGCGACGGCATCGAAAACGCGTTCGCTGAACGCCCCGGCAAAACCCTGCTCCGCGCAAAACAGGATCAAGCCGCGACTCTGTCGGCGAGGCGAGGCCGGCGGCGGTCCGTCGTCAGCCGGCATAAGACTTAATGCCTGTCCGATGGCACCTGAAACCACTTCTGCATAAGCCTCGACACCCGCGAGCGCCGAGCGCGCCTGCTGCGCACGCGAAGCCGCAATGCCGCGCATCGCCGTCACGACCGCCTCGAGCTGGCCCACGCTTGCGATTTGCGCGACGAGGTCAGACAGCCGTTCAGCCATTACCGGATCCGGAACTGGGATGAATTGGCTCTGCTGGGAATCGTTCGGCAAGCGCAGCAAGTCCTGCGCACAACCGCGAACGACCGTCACCGTCAAGAACCCCCGAGCGTTCGATCTGATCGACGAGCGCTGACATCGAGCGATCGAGCCAAGCCGGCAGTTCGGAACGAAATTCCCCAATTTTCTCAACCGGAACACGATCGAGAAGGCCCGCCTGCAGCGCCAATATCAGTGCAACCTCGTCGGCGAGGCGCAGCGGGGCGAACTGCGGTTGCGCGAGCACAGCCCTAATGCGCCGCCCACGCGCGATCTTGTCCTTGACCTGCGCATCGGTCACACCGCCGAAGCGCGTAAATATTTCCAGCTCCAGGAACTGAGCATAATCGAGACGCAGCGTCTCCGCAGCCTCGCGCAGCGCCGGCGCCTGGGTCTTGCCGCCGACCCGGCTGACGCTCGTTCCAACGTCGACGGCCGGCTTGTGGCCCTGATCGAACAGCCGCGCATCGAGAACGATCTGGCCGTCGGTGATGGAGATCAGATTGGTCGGAATATAGCCGCTCAAGTTGCCGGCATCGGTTTCCGCTATTGGCAGCGCGGTAAGCGAGCCGCCGCCGGCACCCGACGCAAGTTTTGCGGCGCGTTCGAGCAGGCGCGCATGCACATAGAACACGTCTCCCGGATAGGCCTCGCGCCCCGGCGGCTGCCGCGTCAGCAGCGCGATTTCGCGGTGGGTGGCAGCATGCTTGGTCAGGTCGTCCACGACGATCAGGGCATGCTGGCCGCGATCGCGGAAATACTCCGCCATCGTAAATCCGGAAAACGGCGCGATCCATTGCAGGCCGGGAACGGCCGACGCGCTGGCGATGACGAAGATGCAGCGCTCGGGCGCGCCATGCGTTTTAATGGCGTTGATGACGCGCGTCACCGTCGACGACTTCTGGCCGACGGCGATGTAGATGCAAACGACATCGCTGCGCTTCTGATTGATGATGCAGTCGACGGCGATTGCGGTCTTGCCAATGGCTCGATCCCCGATGATCAGCTCTCGCTGGCCCCGACCCAAGGCAAACATGGAATCGAGAACGAGAAGACCGGTCTGGACCGGCTCGCTGACGAAGTCGCGATCGATGATCGCAGGGGCCGGGCGCTCGATGGGCTCGAACGCGTCCGCCCTGACCTCACCTGCGCCATCGAGCGGGCGGCCCAGTGGATCGACAATGCGCCCGAGCAGCCCCGGTCCTACGGGGACCCGCGCAACTTCGCCGGTGCCGTGCACGCGGTCCCCGGCGTCGATACCCTCAGGCTCGTCAAGAAGGACGCAGCCGAGAGCATCGCGATCAAGTGTGAGTACAAAGCCGACTTGACCGCTCTCGAAGCGGAGCAGTTCGTCGAGACGCACGCCGGGGAGTCCCGAAACAAGCGCGATGCCGTCGGCGACGCTTTCGACCCGGCCCATTTGTTCCGCCGACGGCGAGAGCGTTGCTGTCTCGACTCTCCTCCTCGCACTTCTCAGCCAGTCATCAAGACTGTCTTGCGGGCTCGCCGACACCTTTCAACTCCTTGCGAATGCGTTCGAGATCGCTTTGCCAGCTGTTGCGGATGACAGCATGACGGCTACGGAGTTCGATACCCGCAATCAGCGCCGGGTCGCTCCGAAAAGCGAACGCGCTCTTACCAGCAAATGCCTCAGCAATTGCGCTCCGAATCCGCTCGGCCTCCTCGGCGCTGAGTGGTGATGCGGTTACAATCTCGATTGAATCGGCTTGCGTTGGCATGAACGCCGTACGCTCCCGCGGCGGTAACGCCCGCACCTGGTGGCACAGGCCAGCCAGGAATGCCTCCGTGGCGACCATCGGAGATAGACGCTCAAGCAGGCGTCGCGCGATCTCGACCGACAGCTCACGGGTGCGTTCAATCAGCGTTTTTTCCATCGCAATGCGATCGCGGGAGATCGCTGCGTCGGCTCGCGCCCGCAGCTTCGTTATCTCCTCGTTCGTCCGGGCGAGCAGCGCCAGCCGCTCGCTCTCAGCAGCCGTGTGCGCCTCAGCGATTACCTTGTCCCGCCCTGCCACGATGTTTGCACGCGCTTGTTCCAGATTGGCGCGGGCGTCTTCTGTTTGACGCCGCAGCTCGGCTGCATCGGCCAATTGCTTATTCGCCTCCAGCTGGCGACGGGCCACGATGTCCGCCACCGGGCGAAACAGGAACCGGGCGAGAAGCCAGATGAGAACGAGGACATTGACGGTCTGGAGCGCCAGCGTCCACCAATCGATTCGCATGGGCTCAGCGGATGAAGGGGTTGGCAAACAAGACCAGCAAGGCGATTACCAGGCAGTAGATTGCCATCGTTTCGATCATGGCGAGCCCGACGAACAGCGTCCGCGACAGCGTTCCTGCCGCTTCCGGCTGCCGGGCGATGGCGTCCATCGCCGCGGCAACCGCTCGCCCTTCCGCCAGTGCCGGTCCGATTGCACCGAAAGATACGGCGACGGCCGCCGCGATGATGCTGACAATCTCAAGCACATTCATGGCTCTGTCCTTTCTGGGAAGGCGGCTGGACGGCCCTCGCACACCGCACTCGCGATGAACACCATGGCAAGAACCGTAAAGATGTAGGCCTGGATGGCGCCGAGCAGGAGTTCGATCCCCATGAACGGAACGGGCACGAGCAACCCGGCCAGGGAGAGGATGATGCCGATGATGAAGGCGCCGCTCATGACGTTTCCGAACAGGCGCACGATGAGCGAGAATGTGCGCGTGAAGGTCTCGACAACGTTGAGCGGGATCATGATGAAAGTGGGCTCCGAGAATGTCTTCAAATAGCCGATAAACCCGCGGGCCCGGATGCCAAAATAGATGACGGCGAAAAACACAATCAGGGCGAGCGCCGCATCGGTTTCGATGCGGGCGGTGGGCGGCTCGATGCCCGGGATCAGCGATGACCAGTTTGCCGCCAGAATGAATAAGAAAAGTGTGCCGATCAGAGGCACATAGGGTCTCGGCGCCACGCCCATCGTGTCGCGAATCTGGCCTTCAATCGTTCCAACGACAAGCTCGATAACCACTTGAAGCCGGGAGGGCGCGATCTTGAGCGACCGCGTCGCAATCCAGCTCCCCAGTGCAAGGGCTGAGATCAGCCCCCAGGTGACAACGACCGGCACGGTGATCGGAACGGGGCCGAGCGTGACGACTGTCTTGGTGACGAGCGGCGATTCGATCATGGCACCGCTCCGAGACGAACTACCGCCGTGCGTGCCGCAAGGATGCCGAATGTGACAACGAGGAGCGCCAGCACGCCGTAATGCCGAGCTATGATCCCGAGCAAACCGGCCATGACCATAAAGCGGATCAACTGCAATGCCAGGGCCGTGCTCACCCCAGAACCGGTTGCCAACATCTGTGCGCTCGTTCGGAGCGTCAGGTAGAAGAATGCGCCAACTAGCGCGCCAATGGCTAACCATGCGGAGGCGACGAGAACCAGCTGCAAAATGTCGTATTGCGGCGTGACGA
>JASHRR010000018.1 GCA_030037185.1 Xanthobacteraceae bacterium
GATATCTTGTTCGGCGACAGCGGGCAGCATCTTCATGATGGTGAGCCGGCAGAGGCGGGCGGCATCGCCTGCCGGAAAGGGCGGCAGCTCGGCGAATGCGGCGGCCTCGTCAGCGCCATGGATTCCGCGACGCGCCGGATCAAGCACCACAATGACCCGCCACGGATCTGGAAAGCGGATATGGCTCACGACCGGCGCCGGAGCTTTGCCGTTTGCACAACCGCCGTCGACGATCAGTCCGCCGCGATGAAACAGTCCGATGCCGACGCCCGAGCGCCCGCCGCGGCCGAGGTGGATCGCATCCGCTTCGACGTCGAGAGGCAGGCCGTGCAGGCAACGAATGCCGGCCGCCACCGCCAGGGCGAGTTGCGTGCCCGAACCGAGCCCGGCGTGGGGCGCGACAACCTCCAATACATCCACCGCATGGCCATCTGCGAGCCCGAGACGCTGCACCATCTTGTCCAGGTGACCTAGCACGCGTTCGCGTTCCGGCCCTGTTACATGGTTTTTCGCGGCACGGTGGAATGCAAGCTTGGTGCGCAGCCCGGCAATGGCAAGGCCGGCGCCGCCAAAACGGCGACCGAGACCGCCATTGAGGTCGAGAAAGCCAAGGTGCAGTCGCGCCGGAATCGTCACCGTTATGGTCTGCGGCATCTCCTTGGCTGGGCTCCCCACGCGATTCACTGCTGTCTTCCTGCTGGCACTTCAGTGGGCTTTTCGAAAACAAAGACGCGCCTACAATGTGCCACACCCGGGCGGGTTGGCAATTCTCAACCCGCAAAGGCTTTTGGAAGGTGATGCCATGACGGAAAGCAGCAAAGAACGGACCTACGCGGATGCCGAAATCGAAGCGCGCCTCAAGGCCGAATTGCCGCATTGGTACCTCGAAAACGGCTGGATTCGGCGCCGATATCGCACCAACAGCTGGAAGGGCACTCTCATGGTGATCAACACGGTCGGGCACCTTGCCGAAGCCGCATGGCATCATCCGGATATCACGGCGTCCTACGCCTGGGTCGAAGTCCGGCTGCAAAATCATGCCGCGAAGGGCATAACCGACAAGGATTTCGAACTGGCGAAAAAGATCGAGGAGGTCGTCCAATGGCAACCCGCAAAGGCGGGCGGCGCCCTCGAGGGGACACCCGCCGGTGACCAGCGTTTTGCCTATCTCAAGTACGACAGTTGAAACGCCGCGCAGCGAGCTCGAGCTGGTCTCGTTTCAAGGAAACGCCATGCACCACGCCTGGATCGATGGCGCGCCGGCGGCGCTGCCCGCAGCAGCAGCCGCCGCGGCCCGACTGCTCGAGGCTAGCCGCCAACCCCTCATCGCCGGCCTCGGCACCGACGTCGCCGGCGCCCGTGCCGCGACCGCATTGGCGCAGCGCATCGGCGCGGCCATTGACCATATGAATGCAGAGGCGCTGTTGCGCGACCTCGATGTCCTGCGTGAGACCGGCCTGATGCTCACGACCGAAAGCGAGATGAGCATCCGCGCCGATACCGTGCTGCTGGTCGGTTGCGTCGGCTCGGCGAGCGGATTGATGGGGAATTTCATCGCCACCGCGGCTGCGGGCGACGACATGCGCCGGCCGCAAAGACGGCTGTTTTGGCTGTGCCCCCGAGGTCACTCGGCCGATCCCGGGAAGATCACAGCGATCAGCGTCGAAACCGGCGATTTGCCGGCATTGCTCGCGGCCCTGCGCGCCGCCGTCAACGGCCGTCCTGCCGGCCCGTCGCCGGTTGCCGCGCCGGTGCTTGATGGGCTGGCCGACGCCCTCAAGGCCGCCCGGTTCGGTGTTGCGGCATGGTCGGCGACGGAACTCGACGCGCTCGCCATCGAAATGCTGTGCGGCCTCGTTGCCGATTTGAATGCAGCAACGCGCTTCTCGGGGCTGCCGCTTCCGCCCGGCGACAACGCGATCGGCGTGCTGCAGGTCTGCGGCTGGATGACAGGGTTTCCGCCGCGCACCGGATTCGGTCGCGCCTCCCCGGATCACGACCCGTGGCGATACCGGGCTGCCAGGCTGGTCGATAGCGGTGAAGCCGATTGCGTGTTGTGGATTTCCGCTTATCGCGCGCAGGCGCCGCGATGGCGCGGCAGCCCGGTGACCATTGCGCTCGCGCCGGCCGACACTAGCTTTGCGCAGCGGCCCCATGTTCACATTGCGGTCGGCGCCCCCGGCCGCGACCATGACGGCGTTGAGCATCACCCGACCATGGGAACCCTGGTTGCGGTCGCGGCGACCAACCGAAGCGAGGCGGTTTCGGTTGCCGGCGCGATCGCCTCGATCACCGCCCATCTCGCCGACAGGCCGCCGTCATGTTGACGCGCATCGAGGGTGGCCGGATCATCGACCCCGCCAATGGTCGCGATGAGAACGGCGATGTCTGGATGCGCGACGGCCGCATCGTCGAACCGCCTCGCGGGGCCGGCCCGGATGCAACTTACGACGCGACTGGCAGGATCGTCATGGCGGGCGCGATCGACATCCACTCTCACATCGCCGGCTGGAGCGTCAACACCGCGCGCCTGCTGCTGCCCGGACTCCGCCTCGGTTCTCCCGCCCGTCCCGGCAGCACGCCTTTGTCGGGCGCCGGATGGCCCGCCTTCGAGATCGGCTGCCTCTATGCCAGCATGGGCTTCACCACGGTGGTCGAACCCGCCGTATCGCCGCATTATGCGCTACATGCGCATCTGGAGCTCGCCGATATTCCGATCATCGACAAGGCGACGCTCGCTGTCCTCGGCAATGACGACTTCTTGCTCGGGCTGATACAGCGCAAGGAAGGCGCCGCCGCCGTGCGCGACTACGTGGCCTGGACGCTCGCCGCCACGCGCTCGCTTGGCATCAAGGTCATCAACGCAGGAGGCGCGGCAGCATTCAAAGAGAATGTGCGGGTGTTTTCCTTGGACGACGTGGTGCCGTCCTACGGCGTGTCCTCGCGGACGATCGTCAAGACGCTGCAACACGCCGTCACCGAGCTTGGCGTGCCGCATCCGCTCCATGTTCACTGCAACAACCTCGGGATCGCAGGCAGCGCGGACTCCGCGCTTGCCACCATCGCGGCGGCCGAGGGATTGCCGCTTCATCTCGCTCATCTGCAGTTCTACGGTTATGGCACCGAGGGCCAACGCGGGTTCTCGTCCGCGGCTGCTCGTCTTGCCGAGGCCGTGAACGCGGCCAAGAACGTAACGATCGATGTCGGGCAGGTGATGTTTGGCCAGACGGTGACGGTGTCGCTTGACGTGTTGCGGCAGTTCAATGCGCGCCACCAAGCCCGGCCGAGCAAGTGGGCGATACTCGACGGCGACGCCAACGGCGCCGGCATCGTTCCTTACAACTACCGCTGCGCCGACTTCTACAATGCGGTGCAGTGGGCGGTCGGGTTGGAGCTGTTCCTGCTGATCGACGATCCCTGGAGCGTGTTCTTCACCACCGACCATCCGAACGGGGCGCCGTTCACGGTCTATCCGGAGATTCTCGCATTGCTCATGAGCCGCGACCTGCGCGCGCAATGGATTGCGGGCCTGCCTGCCGAAGCGATGGCCGTGACGGCGCTGCCTTCAATCAGGCGCGAATATACGCTGGCCGAGATCGCCACCATGACGCGTGCGGCGCCGGCTCGGTTGCTTGGCTTGCCGGACCGCGGACATCTGGGTGCAGGCGCTGTCGCGGATGTCGCGGTCTATGAGAACGAGCCTGACCGCGCCAGGATGTTCCGCTCCGCCGCTCTCGTCTTCAAGCGGGGGGATCTGGTCGTACGCGACGGAAAGCCGATCTCGCACGTCTTTGGACGCGCGCTGGTCGTCGAACCGGAGCGCGATCGGGCAATCGACCGCCGGATGAAGACCTATTACGACGAGCGCTGCGGAATATCCGCCGACATCATCAAGGTTCCCGACCATGCGATCGGGAGACCGCAGCCGTTCGAGTTGACTTCATGCGCGCATTGACGGTCAATGGCGTACGCATCGACGACACGTTTGCGGAAGCATTCGGCATGCGGGCGACCGCGGTGATCGTCACCGCCGACAGCATCCGCTGGGCTCATCAGGCCGTGCTGACGATGACGGGTTTTGCCACTTCCGTCATCGGTTGTGGCTGCGAGGCCGGCATCGATGGCGAGTTGACGGCAGGGCAAACCCCGGACCATCGCCCCGGCGTCCGCGTGCTGCTGTTTGCGGTCTCGACCGCCGAATTGCAAAAGCAATTGCAGGCTCGGGTGGCCCAGTGCGTACTCACCAGCCCGGGCTCGGCCTGCTATGCTGGACTCGACGGTGAGGAGAGGCTGCGGCTCGGCAATGCGCTGCGTTATTTCGGCGACGGCTGGCAAATCTCCAAGCGCTTCGGCGGCCGACATTATTGGCGCATTCCGGTGATGGACGGCGAGTTTGTCTGCGAGGCAACGACCGGGCTCACCAAACAGGCCGTTGGCGGCGGCAATCTTTTGATCATGGGCCGCACCGCGCAAACGACGCTCGCCGCGGCGGAAGCTGC
>JASHRR010000172.1 GCA_030037185.1 Xanthobacteraceae bacterium
GATCAGTGCGACCGCGAGCACGATGCCGGTCGCCGCCGAGAGGAAGTTCTGATGCGTCAGACCGGCCATCTGCACCAGATAGGACATGGTGCTTTCGCCGCCGTAGTTTTGCCAGTTGGTGTTGGTGATGAAGCTCACCGCCGTGTTGAACGACAGGTCTTCAGCGACCGCCGACTGCTCCGCTGGATTGAACGGCAGCAGCGCCTGCGTGCGCATCAGCAGGTAGAGAATCAGAAAACCGCCGACATGGAAGAACAGCATGGCGATCGTGTAGGCGAGCCAATGCTGCTCGCGGGTCTCGTTAACCCCGCCGGCCCAGTAAAGCGCGGCTTCGACAGGGCGCAACACCGGCGACAGAAAGGTCTGTTCGCCGTTGAAAACGCGGGTGATGTACCAGCCGAGCGGCTTTACCAGCGCGACCACCACCGCGCAGTAGAGCAAGATCTGAATCCAGCCGATGATTGTCATCGTCGTACCTGTTGCGGCTGCTCGGTTTGTCGGTTTGGAGCAGCGCCTCTATCCGAGATCAACATCGCCTAGAACCGCTCAGGTCGCAGCAGGGCGAAGATGAGGTAGAACAGCAGCCCGGCAGACACGAACGCAGCGAGCGAATAATCCAACATCATGACATTGCCTCAAAGCCGGTCGCAGGCCATCGCGTAGCCGACGGATAGCGCAATGAAACCGAGGCCAATGGCGAGCATGACAGCGTCCAGCATTTCGGGGCTCCTTCCGGCGGCCGCAGCGCCGCATTGCGGCAAGCGTCCCGCTTGCACACCAATGCAGTCAACGAGATCAAGTTCGGCAACCCGCCCGGGCTGCCCGCAGGTGGGCATTGTCGCATAAGTCGTCGAGAGGGATCGCAGTCCGACAGTATAGGAATCTCATAAAGATTGGTCCGCGGGAACGTACCCGGATCGCCCATCAACGGCGTGGAACATTACGGCTCAACGACATCGCGGCAACCGACAGCCTGCGCTGTGGACCAATGTGCATAAGGCTCTGGAGGCACGTGCAAAATCAGAGAATTGCCCAAGCCGCATGATGCTGTTCTTATATGATTTTTACCCAATCCTCACAATCAATATACGGTTCTTATGAAATTCGATTTTGATCTCTCTCGAATTCATATGCGCTCGGGCGCAGATTATCGTGCGGATCCGATCGGAGGATCTGGGCCGGGAGGGCGTGCCGGCATCGCGGAATCGAACGGGCTGTCGTTGCGCCAATCTGCCTCCTATCTGGGGAAGATTTTAAAACCGCGCCGGCGACGAAATCATCGCTCTTGCCTGAGCAGCAAACGGATGTATCCCATGAGCAAAGGTGAACCTCCTTCGGCGAGCGGCCCGACGCTCGCTCCCTTCCTGATCGGCAAAAACCGCCACGGAGACTGGGTGGTCCAGGACACCCGCGGTCTGCGCGGCGGCCTGTTCGTTGACCGGGCTCAAGCCCTCAAATTCGCAATGTGGGAGTGTGGAAACCGCCCTCAGGCCGTAATCATGGTCCCTGAAGGTCTTGAACTGGACATGAGCGCAAAACCGCCGCGTCAGTTCGCACTGCGCCGGTAATCCGCAGGCTCATGCGAGCCGCATAGGCATGCGGCCCTGCCGCAGCGCCCCTTCTCCACCTGGTGACTGATCATGACCAATCGCACGCCAAATGGCCCAATCGATCACATTACCGGCACGATGATCGAACTCGCTCAGTGTTGCGCCGAGCATCGCATCATATTGGCAGGTTCCAACGAGCCCGACCGGATTTTTAAGCTGCACAGCCGCGGCTTTTCTCGCGTCGTCACAACTGCAACCTGCAAACTTTCCCGTCGTCAGTATGACGTCGCCTTTGTTGAGTGGCGACAGCATTCGATCAAAGCGCTTGAGACCATATTGGACTGGCTTGTGCACTTCGTCTCGCCGATGGGCGTTTTGGTGATCTGGATCGATGCTGCGCCCGAGCGGCGGAAGCTTCACGCGGCGATCGAGAAGCTTGGTTTCCACGTCGAGACCGGCACGCGTTGTGAGAACGGCTTCGTCGTTTCGGCGCGCCGGGTCAATGTCCTGCAACAGACGATGGCTGCCTAAGCTCGTCCGACAAGCAATTTTTGCCGCAAGCAAGTGGTGAGGCGAGATGCACAGGTCACTGGGCGGGGATGAACGTCGGCCCGACCGTTCGTACCGTACGTTTGCCGGGCTCCGCTGCTGGCGCGGCGGGGTCTGCTGCGTCGGAGGGAGCGGCGAGCGGCATGTTTGCGGCCGGCTTGCGGGCCTCGGTGCGCGGCGGTGAGCGGGGGTTTTCGGGGCGCGGTTGCGACAGAGCCTTTGCGCGCTCCTCGGTTACCACAATATCGCCTCGCTCGACGGTCGAATCCTTCGTTTGTCCCAGCGCTTCGGCCCAGGTCTGCCCTGGTCGCTTGCAGCTGCAGGAGGCGATGAATTCGCGCCGGTAGCGGAACGCGTTCGGCAGGTCCTTATAGACGCCCCCGCTGCTGGAGACCGCCTGGGCGACGTCCTCGCCCGGATTGCGATGGGTGTAGAGCACCGCTTCGGCGGCGGGACACAGCCTCTGGCACGTCTGCTCGTCTTCGCCGAAGCGCGCGGGCGAGGTCGCAAATGAAATCGGGAAATAATACCCGTCGCAGGTGCGCACGCATAAGGTGCGGTAGCCAAGCTGGGGCTCCGCCGCCCCGGGCGGAACAGTTCCCCCCGGGTTGCCGAAACCGCCGAACAGCGTTTCGAAAAATCCCTTCTGCGGGGCGGCTGCGGCATATTGCGGACCGCAGTTGTTCTGGGCCAATGCGCCGAGCACCGCTTGGCGCTGCATTTCGTCGTCGGCGCCGTGGCGCGAGCGTTGCAGGTCCGCCATGGTGCGATCAATGCCGGCCCGCATCTGACCGATCTGATTGCTGAGCGGTCCACATTGCGGCGACTGATTGGCGAAGATGGAAAATAGGCTTGGCGTCTGGCAGCCAAGCCGTTGCCATTGCGCCTGGGTGCGGTCGAGGTCCGCCTGCTGCTTGTTCAAGGTGTCCTCGATGCGGCGGGTCTGCTCAGCGCGCGCCGGGTCGGCGCCGGCGCCGCGATCGATGGCTGCAAGCTGCCCCTCGAGCCGCCCGCAAACCGGATTGGCGCCGGCAGCCGATGGGGGAGCGGGCGGCGGATAGGCCTGTGGGGGGGGCGGCGGATAGGCCTGCGGGCCGGGTGGCGGACGGCCCTGCGGGCCGGGCTGCGGATAGGCCGGCGGGACGGGCGGCGGATAGGCCTGTGGGCCGGGCTGCGGATAGGCCTGTGGGCCGGCCTGCGGATAGGTGGCTTGTGCCGCCGCGGCCGCCGGAAGGACGAGAATCAGCAACGCGGCGCAGGCAATCCGGCGGGTTCCCATCGTTCTCGCTCCTACCGTAAGTCCAACAGGCCCCCATCGAGGGACGTCATCCCCGTTGAGCCTTATCGTCTTTGATGTTTGCGCGCAGAGTTCACCTGCGTGTTCTGGTTTTTCTAAGGCTCCAGCAATCGAAGGGGAAGCCCGTTTTGTGTCGCGCGGCGCAACCCGGGTGCTGCCTCTGGCTGCTCCCCGTCTCCGGCTTGCGGGGAGGGGGACGCGCTTGGCGGAAACAGCAAGGCTTCGTCCCGCCTTGGCGCGCAGCGAGCGACGACGAAGCCCCGACGCACCCTATTCGGCGTCCGGCTGAAGGTCCGGGCGCGCGGCGTCGAATGCCGGAAGCCTGGTGGCGGCCGCCTCGGCGGCGAGGATGCCGGGAAAGCGATCAAGCGGCACGTTGAATCGCCGCGCGTTGGCAACCTGGGGCACGATGCAGATATCTGCGAGCGTCACGTGGCGCCCGAATGCATAGGGCGCGGGCTTTATCAGCGCCTCGACCGCTTCGAACCCGGTGATGATCCAGTGCTGGTACCATTCCTGGATCGCGCTCCGGTCGGCCTTGAGGACGCCGCGCAGATAGCCGAGCGGGCCGACATTGTTGAGCGGATGGATGTCGCAAGCGATGATCTGCGCCACTGCCCGCACGTGGGCGCGTTCGATCGGGTCTTTCGGCAGCAGCGGCGGGTCGGGACAGACCTCGTCCAGATATTCGACAATGGCGAGCGACTGCAGCAGGATTTGGCCATCATCCAGCGCCAGCGCCGGCACCCGCTTCTGCGGATTCACGGCTTGAAATTCCGCCGCATGCTGCTCGCCGCCGTTGCGGGTCAGGTGAATCGACAGGGTTTCGAAAGCGATGCCCTTTAAATTGAGGGCGATGCGCGTCCGGTAGGCGGCAGACGAGCGAAAATAGGAATAGAGTTTCATCCCGGTAGCGCCAGAGGCCATCACACAACAGATAGTTACGCGAGAGGGCGCCCTCTGTCATCTGCCGTCTGAATCACCTCTCGCACTCGATGGCGACGAAGTCGATGCAGCCGAGGGTGCGGCAAGCGACGTCACCGGACGCTCTGCCGACACTGATCTCGTCCGGTTCGGCCTTGCGGAATGATGTGGCCTGGGCGTATTGGCGTGACTGACAGTAGGCGCTCGCCATCGGCTTGCCGCAATTCGCCCCGCTCGCCAGACACTGATCGATGCCGTAACCGTCAGGCTGGTTTTCGACAATGAAGATCTTGGTTTCGGCGCCGGCCGGCAGCCCCCAAGCAAGAACGATGATCGCCGGGAAAACAACAAGATTACGCATACCAACCCACCGTTAGAAAGACTCGGCACGACCGCTATTTTGGTCGGATTCCGTACACCAAGTCTTAACGATCGAGAGGGCGCTTTGTTGCACGCGAGGGACACACATATGGCAGAGTTGGGTCGCCGACACTACGCAATTTTCCGGAAGCTCTTGACGGCGCCATTGCACACGACCATTGTGCGGCGCCATGAACGGCCTTTCGGCGATTTGCGGCATTTGCCCGGAGATTATCGGCTAGCACCACGCTGGCCGAGGCCGTCTTTTCTCGCCCCGAGATGAATGGACGCCCGGCCAGCGGGAGCCTGCCGCATTTGCGTGCCCCTTCCGGTCTCAGGCATTAATGGCGATGGAACTGAAGCTCTACGACACCCTCACCCGCGAAAAGCGGGTGTTCGCGCCGATCGATCCGCAGCGGGTGCGCATGTATGTGTGCGGCCCCACCGTCTACGACTTCGCCCATATCGGCAATGCCAGACCGGTGATCGTGTTTGACGTGCTGTTGCGCCTGCTGCGCCACCTCGCCCGACAGGGTGTGTGGGACGGCGGCAAAGGCGAGACCACCGTCACCTATGTGCGCAACATCACTGACGTGGACGACAAGATCAACGCGCGGGCGGGGCAGGAATATCCCGACCTGCCGCTGAACGAGGCGATCCGCAAGGTTACCGCGCAAACGGATCGGCAGTTCCACCAGGACGTGGCGGCCCTCGGCTGCCTGCCGCCCACGGTCGAGCCGCGCGCGACCGAGCACATCGCCGAGATGCGCGCGCTGATTGAGCGACTGGTCAGCTCCGGCAACGCCTATGTGGCCGAGGGCAACGTGCTGTTTAGCGTGCCGTCGATGTCCGACTACGGCAAGCTGTCGAAACGTCCGCTCGACGAGATGATCGCCGGCGCGCGCGTCGATGTCGCGCCCTACAAGCGCGATCCGATGGATTTCGTGCTGTGGAAGCCGTCGAAGCCGGGCGAGCCCGCCTGGCCGTCGCCCTGCGGCATCGCCGCGACCGGCCGACCCGGCTGGCATATCGAATGCTCGGCGATGTCATGGAAGCATCTCGGCGAGGTTTTCGACATTCACGGCGGCGGCATCGATCTCGTGTTTCCCCACCACGAGAACGAGATCGCCCAATCGCGCTGCGCATTCCATGTGCCCGCAATGGCGAATTACTGGATGCACAACGGGTTCTTGCAGGTTGAGGGCGAGAAGATGTCGAAGAGCCTGGGGAATTTCGTGACAATCCACGAGCTGCTCGCTGATTGGCCGGGCGAGGTCATCCGCCTCAATATGCTGCGCACCCATTATCACCAGCCGATCGATTGGACGGTGCGGGGACTTGAGGAGAGCGAGAGAACCATAGACCACTGGTACGAGATTGTCGGCGACACGGCATCGGACGCAAATGCCCGCCCCGATCCGGTTGTCCTGCAAACGCTTTGCGACGACCTCAACACGCCGGGCACGCTGACACGGCTGCACGCGATCGCCGGCGAGATCCGTAATCCGGCGCCAGGTCCTCAGCCAATCGCGCTGAAACGCACGTTCAAAGCCTCGGCACAATTTCTCGGTCTGCTCGAAACGACTTGCGGCGTTTACGTCGATCGGCATCCGCGGCGAAAGCGGGTTGACCCGGCAAGAATCAACGCCCTCGTCGAGGCTCGAACAAGAGCACGTGCGGCAAAGAACTTTGCTGAGTCCGACCGCATCCGCAACGAACTCGCCGCCATGGGTGTGGTGCTCAAGGACACCAAGGACGGCACCACCTGGGAGGTGGTGCGATGACCTCCCCGGCCAAATCGCCCGCCGGCCTGCGGCCGTTTCTCTTAAGCGACACGCCGTTGCTCGCCGAAATCTTCCGCGCCAGCATCGCGGAGCTCACGACCGACGACTACACCGAGGCGCAGCAGGCCGCCTGGATGGCCTCGGCCGGCGACGAAACGGCGTTTGGCGAGCGGCTGACGGGCGAGTTGACCCTGGTCGCCACGATCGAAGGCGCCGCGGTTGGCTTTGCGGCTCTCACCGGCAGCAATGTTATCGACATGCTGTATGTCCATCCCGCGGTGGCCGGGCGGGGCATCGGGGCCCAGCTCTGCGATGCAATCGAAAAGCTTGCGGCGGCACGCGGCGCCGCCAAGCTCACCGCCGACGCGAGCGACTCCGCCCTCGGCTTCTTCACGCGCCGCGGTTTTGTGCCGCAACGGCGCAATTCGATATCGCGAAACGACGAGTGGCTTGCCAATACCACGGTCGAGAAAACGTTATCTGCGGGACGCCGGAGCGCATCATGAGCCGCCTCGAAGCGAAATGGGAGAGGACAGATGCCGGAGCGGCCCCGGTGGTGGCTGCGTCAAGGCTTGGCGAAGCCTCCCGCTTCTCCCCTCCCCCACAAGCGGGGAGGCCCAACGGATGAGCCTAGCGCCAATGGGGGCGTCCGTTGGGGTCGCCCGTATCGGGCGCCAGGTCCGCCGGCAACGCGGCGGGCGCCGCCCCTGCAGCTGTCGTCTGTCCTGCGTGCTCTGGGATCGGTGGTAAAAAATGCCGCGCGAACGCCTCTATCTATTCGACACCACGCTGCGCGACGGGGCGCAGACCAACGGCGTCGATTTCACGCTGCACGACAAGCTCGCCATCGCGGCGCTGCTCGACGAGCTCGGCGTCGATTATATCGAGGGCGGCTATCCGGGCGCGAACCCGGTCGATACCGAACTGTTCGGACGCGACCGCGGCTACCGTGCGATATTCACGGCATTCGGCATGGCGCGGCGGCCGGGCCGCTCGACCGCGAACGATCCAGGTCTTGCAGCGGTGCTCGACGCCCGCGCCGACGCCATCTGCTATGTGGCGAAGACCTGGGACTATCACGTGCGCGTCGCCCTTCAGACGACGCTTGAGGACAATCTCTGCTCGATCCGCGACAGCGTGCGCGCCGCCAAGGCGAAGGGCCGGGAGGTGTTGGTCGATTGCGAGCATTTCTTCGATGGCTACAAGGTAAATCCGCACTACGCGGTCGCCTGCGCCAGGGCGGCCTACGAGGAGGGCGCGCGCTGGACGGTGCTATGCGACACCAACGGCGGCACCCTGCCCCATGAGGTGGAGGCGATCGTCAAGGCCCTTACAGCGGTTGTGCCGGGCGACCACCTGGGAATCCACGCCCATAACGACACCGAGCAGGCGGTGGCGAATTCGCTTGCCGCGGTGCGCGCGGGCGCGCGCCAAATCCAGGGCACGCTCAACGGCATCGGCGAACGCTGCGGCAACGCCAATCTCGTTTCGCTCGTTGGCAATCTCAAGCTCAAGCCGGAATATGCAGAGAACTTCGAAATCGGCGTGACCGACGCCAAG